>JBOIGK010000536.1:0-3581 GCA_050742695.1 Advenella sp.
CAGCGATATTGGGCGTACCCAGGCAGTCCTGCAAGCTGGTCGAATCCATGGGATCGAAGCCGCTGATGGTATCGAGCACGGTGACCAGATCTTTGGCGTGACGGGCAAGCGGGCCGGCCTGATCCAGGCTGGAGCCAAAGGCAACCATGCCGAACCGGGAGACTGTGCCATAGGTGGGCTTGATGCCACTGATACCGCAAAGAGCTGCAGGCTGACGCACAGAGCCGCCGGTGTCGGTGCCGGTAGAGATCGGCACGATGCCGGCCGCTACAGCCACAGCCGAACCGCCTGACGAACCACCGGGCACTGCCTGCGGATCCCAGGGGTTGCGGCAGACGCCGAAAGCCGAGTTTTCGTTGCCGGAACCCATGGCAAACTCATCGCAATTGAGCTTGCCGATATTAACCGCACCGGCGTTGGCCAGATGCGTGACCACGGTGGCGTCAAACGGGCTGACGTAATCCTTGAGCATAAGGCTGCCGGCCGTGGTGCGCCATTGGCGCGTCACGAAGACATCCTTGTGGGCGATCGGAATGCCGGTGAGGGCGTGCACATCGCCCTGTGCGATGCGCTCGTCGGCGGCACGCGCCTGGGCGAGCGTCAGTTCGGGATCAATGTGCAAAAATGCATTCAGGCTGGCGTGTTGGCCAGCGCGATTGAGTGCGGCCTCTGCCAGCTCGACGGCACTGACCTGTTTGCCGTCCAGCGCCTGGCGCAGTCCGGACAGACTGAAACTGGAAATGTCGGTCATGGTTACTCGATTACTTTGGGAACTAGAAACAAACCCTCTTCCTGGGCCGGGGCGTTGGCCATGAGCCGGGAGCGGGTGGTCTCGGAGGGAATTTCGGTGACGGCGTCTTCGCGCAGACGCAGGGCAATGTCCTGGATGGCCGACAGCGGATGGGCCAGTGGTTCGATTCCCTGGGTGTCCACAGCCTGAAGCTTTTCGATAAGACCAAGAATGCTATTGAGATCGGTGAGCGCCTGCGCCTGTTCTGCCGGGTCCAGTTCGAGCCGGGAGAGGCGGGCAATGCGGTTCACATCGTTTTCGGTAAGGGCCATAAACGCTTGTTTTTCAGAAATTAATTGAGTCGCCGGATGCATCGCGTGAAGGTTGTCTGAAAATAGTCAGCGGTTTGGGAAAAACAGTCTGCAAAAACAATAAATCACGCGATCGAAAAGTAATTATACGTTATGATTACGTGTTCACTCGTTCAAACCCGTGTGTTGAGCCCTTTTGCGCTCCGCAAAACCTTCCTCTGACCCTATTTTAAACTGAGCGATTATGTTCGGATTTCTAAGAAGCTTTTTATCCACCGATATGGCCATTGACCTGGGTACGGCCAACACCCTGATCTATGTGCGCGGCAAAGGCATTGTGCTTGATGAGCCATCGGTTGTCGCCATTCGTACCGAAGGCGGTTCCAATGGTCGCCAGATCATTCAGGCCGTCGGTCATGCCGCCAAACAGATGCTCGGGCGCGTGCCCGGCAACATAGAGGCCATCCGGCCCATGAAAGACGGTGTCATTGCCGACTATTCCGTGACCGAACAGATGTTGCGCCAGTTCATCCGTATCGTGCATCCGCGCAGCCTGTTTACCATGAGCCCGCGCATCATCGTGTGTGTGCCTTGCGGTTCTACTCAGGTGGAACGCCGGGTCATTCGCGAATCGGCCCAGGGCGCAGGCGCCCGTCAGGTCTTCCTGGTCGAAGAACCCATGGCGGCAGCCATTGGCGCCGGCTTAAATGTATCCGATGCCAGCGGTTCGATGGTGGTCGATATCGGCGGCGGCACGACCGAAGTGGCCGTCATTTCCCTTGGCGGCATGGTGTACAAAGGGTCGGTGCGTGTCGGCGGCGACAAGTTCGATGAAGCCATCATGAACTATATCCGTCGTAACTATGGCATGCTGATTGGCGAGCCCACTGCCGAAGCGATCAAGAAAACCATTGGTTCAGCGTTTCCCGGCACCGAAGTGCGGGAAATGGAAGTTAAGGGTCGCAATCTGTCTGAAGGCGTGCCGCGCAGCTTTACCGTGTCTTCCAACGAAATTCTCGAAGCACTCACCGAGCCGCTCAACCAGATTGTATCCGCTGTGAAAATTGCGCTGGAACAGACGCCGCCTGAACTGGGCGCCGACATTACCGACAAGGGTATCGCTCTGACCGGTGGCGGTGCACTGCTCAAGGATCTGGATCGTTTGCTTCAGGAAGAAACCGGCATCCCGGTCGTGGTTGCCGATGACCCCCTGACCTGCGTGGTGCGCGGATGTGGCGAAGCGCTGGAACATATTGACAAGCTCGGCCAGATTTTTATTGACGACTAACGTCCTCTGAAGGATGCAGCGCGCGCCCGTTGCATCCTTTTGCGCTGTCTTTCCTGATCGTTTCGTTCCCGTTTACGGTTGCCCTATGCAGCAAAACAGTTCATTACGTTTTTTCACTCACGGGCCAGCTGCAGAGGTCAGACTTTTTTTTCTGGCTATTTTTTGCGTGGGCCTGATGATCGCCGATTCGCAAACCCGCTATATCGAGCCGGTGCGCAAAGTGGTGTCCGTGATACTTTATCCGTTCCAGAAAACCGCCATGTGGCCGCGCGATGCGGTCACGCAGGTGTACGACTGGTCCAATGCCATTACCATTGCCAAACAGGAAAGCGCAGCGGTCCAGCGGCAGCGCATTGAGCTGGCCCAACTGTCGACGCACGCCGCGCAAATGGCAGCGGAAAACGCTCAGTTGCGACGCCTGCTCGCTGTCAAGACAACGGTGCAGACGCCCTCGGTGGCGGTAGAAATTCTATACACCTCGGTCAATCCGCTGAACCAGACCCTGGTGCTTACCAAGGGCAGCAACGACGGTATTCGCCCGGGCATGCCGGTCATTGACGAGGGCGGGGTGGTCGGCCAGATCCGGCGCGTAACACCCATGACCTCGGAGGCAACCCTGATTACCGACAATAAAATTTCAGTACCGGTCATGGTGCTGCGCAATGGCTTGCGGGTTATCGCATTTGGCTCGGGACAAGCGGGCCGGCTGGACGTGCGCTATTTGGGGCTGGGTGCCGATATTCGTCCCGGAGATGATCTGGTGACCAGCGGTATCGGTGGCATCTACCCGCAAGGCCTGTCTGTCGGGAAAATTGCGGCAGTCGACAACAATTCAGCAGAAGGCTTCATGCGCGCGCGTGCATTGCCTTCGGCGCATCCAGAGCGCTATCGTCATTTTCTCGTGTTGCTGGTCCCCACGGATAACCTGCCGGATATTCCGGCGTCGCTGACCGACGCTTCGAAGAGCACCGAGCCAGGCAGGGTGAACTGAGATGACCAAACGTAGTCTGACCGCGCTTGAACCACTGCAACGGACCAATTACTTCTACGGTTCGAGCCCTATTTACGCCTGGATCACCATTGTGCTGACCTGGCTGGCTTCGCTGCTTCCCTGGCGCGAATGGGAGGGCGCGCCCGATATTCTGATTCTGGTGCTGGCTTTCTGGTGCGTGCAGCAGGTGCGCGGGGTCGGCTTGACCAGTGCCCTGATCTTCGGTTTGCTGATGGACGTGCATGATGCCAATGTCATGGG
>JBOIGK010000537.1:0-4564 GCA_050742695.1 Advenella sp.
CCATTCCCAATTGCTGCGTGACTGCGCAAGCCTGGGCTGCAAACGCTTCATTGGCCTCAATCACATCCATATCTTCAATCTTCAGCCCGGCCCTGGCCAGCGCATTGCGCGTTGCCGGAACCGGACCAATACCCATCAGGCGAGGATCAACGCCGGCGTGACCATACGCCACCAGGCGAGCCAGCGGTTTCGCGCCGCGTTCCTTGACCATTTCACCGTTCATTAGCACCAGTGCGGCTGCGCCGTCATTAATACCCGATGCATTGCCAGCGGTGACTGTTCCTGCTTCCTTGACAAACACCGGTTTCAGGGCAGCTAGCCCCTCGAGCGTGATGTCGCGTCGCACGTGCTCGTCGGTATCAAACACAATATCGCCCTTGCGCGATTTCATGACCACCGGCACGATCTGGTCCTTGAAATAGCCCTGATCGATGGCGTTCGCTGCGCGTTGATGGGAAGCAACAGCCAGTTCGTCCTGCTGCTGACGGGACACGCCGTATTCCTTGGCTACATTTTCGGCCGTGACACCCATATGCATTTTTTCAAACGGGTCGGACAACGCGCCGGTCATCATGTCCTGCATCACACTATCGCCCATTCTGGCGCCAAACCTGTGTGCCGGTGCAATGTAAGGCGCGCGGCTCATGTTCTCGACGCCGCCGGCGATAGCGATTTGAGCATCTCCCAGCAGCAATGTCTGAGCAGCGGATACGATGGCCTGCAGACCGGAGCCGCACAGGCGGTTGACATTGAAGGCCGGCGTGCCCTGTGCGACCCCGGCCGTGACCGCCGCATAGCGTGACAGATACATGTCGCGCGGCTCGGTATTGATGACATGCCCAAGTGCAACGTGGCCGATATCGTCGCCGTTCACCGCAGCACGCTCCATGGCCGCCCGGATGACCGTTGCTCCCAGCTCGCCAGGGCTTACATTTTTCAGACCACCGCCAAAGCCGCCAATGGCAGTACGAACACCGGATACCACGAAAACGTCAGGCATGATAATTCCTTTTTTTGTGTGAAGAGAACCGAATCATAACGCATCCGGCATACAATGAAAGCCCGCTGTTTGTGTTCAACGGAAAATCAGGACCGCTATGAAAATCGCTACTTGGAATGTCAATTCGCTCACTGTACGTCTGCCACAGGTACTGGCCTGGCTGGATCAGCACAGTATCGATATCTTGTGTATTCAGGAGCTCAAGCAGGTCAATGAAAAATTTCCCAAGGATGCCTTCCAGGAACTGGGCTACGACGCCGTTTGGACCGGTCAGAAAACCTATAACGGCGTGGCCATTTTGTCGCGTTCGTCATTGGAAGACGTGATCGTCAACAATCCGCTTTACCCCGATACCCAGCAACGCCTGATTACGGCCACCTGCCAGACCAGCGAAGGCCCGATGCGCGTCATCTGCGCCTATTGCCCCAACGGCAGTGCGCTGGACAGCGACAAATACAACTACAAACTGGAATGGTACGCCGCGCTCAATCAGTTCGTTGAAGCACAGATCAAATTATTTCCAAACCTGACCATTTGCGGCGACTACAACATTGCGCCCGAAGACCGCGACGTACATCCCAAATATACGGGCGATATTCTGATCTCCCCCAAGGAGCGCGCCGCTATGCAGGCGCTCAGCGGCCTTGGGCTCACCGATTCGTTTCGCTTGTTTGACCAGGAAGAAAAACTGTTCAGCTGGTGGGATTACCGGATGATGGGGTTTCGCCGCAACGCCGGGCTTCGCATCGACCATATCCTGCTGACCCCGTCGCTGGCGCAGCATTGCACTGCCTGCGTTATTGACAAGGCACCCCGTGGCAATGAACAACCGTCGGATCATGCGCCGGTCGTTGCCACGCTTTCATTGTCATTTGCCTGACAAGATCCCGGCTCACTGCGATTGTCTGATGATCGCAAAATGATAAAAAGGCCGGAAAATTTCCGGCCTTTACTGTTTAGGCGCATAGTGGGCACTGGCAACGTACCGAGCAAGGCTCACGTGGCTCTTTGCTAGTGCCACCTAGGCACCTGCAGCTGGATCACATGACGACTTTGTCGTGTCATGACCTGCCAGTTTTGGGGGCTCGTTGCCCCACACTCTTTACCTTGCCAACATAGCGCCAGCTTTACTACTCACCGTCCAGAATCTGGTCTTCAAAGCTGGTGGCTGCCTGTTCGCTGGACATCGGCACGTACAGCACGCCCGAAGTAATGGGCTTGCCGATATTGATGATCGATACCAGACGGTTTTTCTGCGTTACCGCAAAGCTCTTGCCAATATTATTGCTGGTCAGGCTGGCCAGTCGCTGGCTGCCGGATGGGGAAAACTCAAGTTTCACAAAAGCCTTGCCGGCACTGTTGCGGGTCGCCACGGCGTTCTGCAAATCGTTGCGGGTCAGCGTCTGGGTCGGATCCACGTGCACAAGCACGCCATTCTGTCGCACGGCCGTATAACCCTGCGTTGGCGTGCGCGATGCAACGTACATAATAAGCGAAGATGAAGCGACCGAGCTCGACGGCGCTGGCGGGGTTGAAGCCGCGGGAGCCGTGGCTTGACCGGACGAAGGCGGTGGCGAGGTCGGCACATCGCTGACTCGCGTGCTGCCTGAGCGATTCTTGAGCAAGTGATCCATAGTGTCACAGCCTGCCAGGGTCAACGTGGCCGCGATTGCGACGAAAAGTACCCCTCTATTGATGTGCATGATCGGTTTCCTTCATTCTGGTAAAAGATTTATGGCGCCATTATAAGATATTGTAGAAATTTCGCATGGACACTTTTCCCACCCGATCACAAAAAGCGTTCATGGCTTTTAAGGTAGCGCCATTTGCCTGGGGGCAGGTCCGCCAGCGACACATTGCCCATGCGAACCCGTTTTAAGCCGATCACATTCAGGCCCACCATTTGGCACATGCGGCGAATCTGCCGTTTCTTGCCTTCCTGCAAAATGAACTTGAGCTGGTCGTCATTTTGCCAGCTTACCTGCGCCGGTCGCAGCACATCACCGTCAAGTGATAGTCCGTGATTGAGCAATTGCAGCCCATTGCCGCTGATCCTGCCTTCGACGCGGACCAGATATTCCTTTTCCACTTCGGAGTCTTCGCCGATCAGCTGTCGGGCAATACGCCCGTCTTGAGTGAGAACCAGCAAGCCTTGTGAATCGATATCCAGCCTGCCGGCCGGCGCCAATCCTCTTAAATGCGAAGGACTGAAGGTATGCTTGTCACGATCATACTGCCGATCGGGCGTGATCAGGGTGACCGCAGGCCGATATCCCTCTTCAGCCTGACCAGATACGTAGCCCACCGGCTTGTTCATGATGATAGTGACGCGGGCCGTCTGGCGTGCCTGGGCTGACTTGTCCAGCGTAATCGACTGATTGGGAAACGCCTTCTCGCCCAGCGTGGCGACCTTTCCGTCTACGCGCACCCAGCCGCGTTCAATGTAAGCATCAGCTTCGCGTCGGGAACACAGTCCTCGCTCGGCAAGCAGTTTAGATATTCTTGTCTTTTCCATTTGATTCCGTTTGCTTACGCAAATTTGCTATAGTGTGTTTCTTTGTCCGGACGCACCGGACGTTTCTGTTTGAACGTGGTTATTACATGACCACGATTTATCTGCAAGCTCTCACATCCCGCGACCCATGAAGCATGAACCTTATTCACCTGGCTGGCTGAGCCGGCCGCCGCCTAAACTTGATCCTGTCCAGAAGTACTGGCTGTCTCGTCCCGGCCCACTTACTCAGGGCTTGCGCAGACAAGGAGAGGTACGCATCCAGGTTGTTGGTGAATTTGCCGAAGTAGTCAGCACGGATGAAGCGCGGACCATCAGAAAGGCAGCCAATACGGTTGTCTGGGTACGGGAGATCTGCATGTCTATTGACGGCACGCCTGCGGTAATCGCCCGCAGCATAACGCCGCTGGATGCTGCCCAATCGGTATGGCAGGCAGTACGTCGGCTACGAACACGGCCACTGGCCGATATTCTGTATCATGATCCGGCTATTGTACGATCTGTGTTCGAGTCCTGCATAGCAAAATCGCCAATGCCAATATTTAAAGCCGTCGTGCGCGCCGACCAACTGCCCTCGCCTTCATTGTGCAGGTTGCCCACGCGTCGCTCGGTTTTCTGGAAAAACGGCCAGCCGCTGCAGGTGACCGAATGCTTTTTACCTGCCTTCTGGTCGCAATTGCTTAAGTATCCCAGGGTTTAACACGGCCAGCATTTCAATTGTCATACAGACTATTTTCAAAGTAGGCAGTTGTATATTTTGCAACGGAATGCGCAAGGTAGCCGGATGCATGATTGCCAGCGCCTGCGGTGGCGGGGCCAACGTCAAAAACATTGCGCTCAAAAACGCTGCGTTTGTCGCAGCTGTCTCACAGCGATCTGATCGTATGGGGATTACAGTGCGTTGTCATCCTGCTCGCCGGTACGGATACGAATTGCCCGTTCGACCGGCGTTACGAAAATTTTGCCATCCCCTATTTTGCCGGTACGCGCCGCCTTGATAATGGCTTCAATGGCCGATTCAACCAGGCTGTCTGCAATGACCACCTCTACCC
>JBOIGK010000538.1:0-4281 GCA_050742695.1 Advenella sp.
ATCCAGAGCAGCAAATAATAATGCTTTTATTTGTTGCACGTTGTTGGTCGGACAGGCACTCGTCACGATGATCAGGAGTTCCATCCAGCACGGTGGTTTCGCAGGAACCACAGATACCCTGGGTGCATGCATAAGGAACGTCAAGTCCGGCGTCAAGCAGCGTATCAAGAATGGATTTTCCCTCCGATACTCTTAACGTGCGGCCATCACGGGCCAGTTTCACTTCAAATCCTCCATCCGTTGCCGCAGCTTGTGCCGAG
Organism: Advenella sp.; assembly: GCA_050742695.1. Lineage (GTDB taxonomy): Bacteria > Pseudomonadota > Gammaproteobacteria > Burkholderiales > Burkholderiaceae_B > Advenella. The sequence goes on from JBOIGK010000538.1 coordinate 261, forward strand.
ACAAACCGCTCGTAGTGCACGGTTTCTGGCTCGCGATTTTGCGTGGCTGCAACAAACGCCTCGATCATGCCGGACGGCCCGCAGCAGTATAGATGAGCATTGGATGCCGCGGTTTTTGAGATGGTGTCGATATCCAGGCGCTCGCTTTCAGTAATGTTGTCTACGTATAGGTTTATTGCACTATTTCCACTGGTTGCCAATACCTGCAGTTCATCACGAAACGCCATGTGCGCAATTGACCGGGACGAGTAATGCAATTCCCAGCTCAGGCCGAGTTCTACCAGCCTGGCAATCATGGGCATGATTGGCGTAATGCCAATACCGCCGGCAATCAGGATTGTGTGAGACGCAGTCTCTGCCAATTCGAAGTCATTGGAGGGGTGGGAGATATCAAGTGTCATTCCTACCCTTGCACTATCGTGCATCCACTTGGATCCCCCACGACTTTCCGCTTCTTTTTTAACAGCGATTTTGTAATGTCGCCGTTCGGCGCAGTCGTTGACAAGAGAGTAGCTGCGCCTCATTCCGTTGGGAAAGTGTATGTCTATATGAGCGCCTGGCGTAAAGGACGGCATATCTTGGCCATTGATCGGCAACAGTTCAAATGAGGCCGTCTCCTCACTTTCGAGCCTGATTTGGCGAATCTTTGTACGAATGATGTCAGGAATCATGGTGTTTTTCCTTGTCTTCGGCAAGTGAAGATCTGATTTTTTTCAACAGTTAGTTCAAATGGGCAATCCCATATATACCTATGGACAGCATATCACAATTATGATAAATTGACTCAATGGTTGAACCAATATTTTTGGAAAAGGAGCTCGGCTGATGCTTACCAATGAAGATAACGAGCGATTAGTTCGCGTGAGTCAAGGGACTGAAATGGGACGCCTTATGCGTCTTTACTGGATACCGTTTTTGCGATCGTCAGATGTGACCGTTGACGGACAGCCTTATCGCGTCCGCCTGCTGGGTGAAGATCTGGTTGCATTTCGGGACACCCAGGGCCAGGTCGGATTGGTTGATCATGCCTGCCCGCATCGTGGCGCGCCGCTGGTTTTTGGGCGTAACGAACAAGAAGGTATTCGTTGTATATATCATGGCTGGAAATTCGATGTGACGGGTAAATGCAAAGAGATTCCGACAGAACCGGCCGGTTCGCCCATGGTGGATAAGATACGTGTCAAGTCTTACCCCGTGCGCGAGCGCAATGGCGTGCTGTGGACATACATGGGTCCTGATATTGATATACCGCCACCGTTACCAAACGTGGAGTGGAATCTGGTTCCCGAAGAACAGGTAGTCGTGACGTTACGTGTGCAGGAATGCAACTGGCTACAGGCGCTGGAAGGTGAAATCGACTCGGCTCATGCGGCTATTTTGCATGGCCGTGTCGATAATTCCGGAACAATTAATCAATGGAAGCAAGGGCAGGATAAGGCACCGACATTCGAGTGCGCCCAACATGATTCCGGCCTGAGTATTGCTTCACGCAGGAAAATTGGTGAAGACCGGAACTACATACGTGTGAACCAATACATGATGCCATTCTGGACGCTTGTGCCGCCGCAGTCCCAATACCCCGAACTGAGTGGCCACGCCTGGGTTCCCATAGATGATGAGCATACGCTTTGTCTGATGTTTTCGTATCATCCATCGGAGCCGTTCTATGAGAAAACCAGGAAACTTTTCCGGGACGGCCATGCAGGCAGGGAAACCGGACACGCCTCAGACGATTCGTTCGAAGTTCGGGCTATAACAGAGCCATACCATACCTACTGGAATAAATTCAACCGTGGCAATGCCTACCGGTTCGATTATCAAACGCAAGTCGAAAAATACAACGCCGGTCTGCCTGGTCTTTGGGTACAGGACGCTGCGTGCCAATCCGGGGTATCACCCATCTATGATCGTACGAAAGAGCATTTGGGCACCAGCGATAGCGGCATCGTACGAGTGCGCAGGCTGCTTCTGAATACGCTTAAAACCATCACGACTGACCAGAATAGCCGACCCCTCTCTGTCGTGGATCCGGATCAACTGATGCATCGTGCCATCTCCATTACTGTTGCGTCTGATACTGACTGGATGGTAGCCGGAAAAGAGTTTATGCAAGCGCAACTGGGAGAGGGTTTTGGCTACGAACCCTGAGTACTCAAGCGATAGATGAAATTTAATAATTTTTTTAACGTTTACTGATACAAAAACAACGAGGAGACTGATAATGTCCTGTTTTCGCAATAGATGGCGCTATATGGCGTGTGCCATCGGCTTATCAATAGCAGTAACCGCCACAGCCGACGATTTCCCTTCCAGGCAAATTCAAATCATTGTGCCCTATGCTGCCGGCGGGTCCACTGATCAATTAGCGCGTTCAATCCAGGAGCCGATGAGCAAAGAACTGGGGCAACCAGTCATTGTCATCAATAAACCTGGCGCGGCGGGCACAATCGGTGTTGATTATGTGGTCAGGGCGAAGCCAGACGGGTACACCTTGGTATTTGGCAATACCGGGCCAAATGCGATTGTTCAGCTCACCCGAGAGGTGCCCTATGATCCGTTGACCGATTTGCGTCCAATTTCCACAGTCGCATTGACCCCCATGATTCTTGCCGTGCCGGCCAGCAGTCCGGCAAAAACTGTAAAAGAATTTATTGCGTATGCAAAAAAAGAAGGAAATTCCCTGAGCTTCGGTTCCACAGGCAATGGAGGCATTTCTCATTTTTCCGGCGTCGCTTTTAATAACATGGCTCATACCAAGATGGTTCATATTCCATACAACGGAGGCGCACCCATGCTCCCTGCCTTCGGCGGAGGGCAACTGGATGCTGCGTTCTTAACCGGCCTTGATGGGACCACCATGCTGTCCTCCGGATTAGTGCGATACCTTGCGGTGGGCACACAAAAGCCAACTGACGTTGCGCCCGGGTTAGAAACCATTGACAAGGATGTTCCGGGATTCAAAAGTGTGGCGTGGTTCGGCATACTCGCACCCAAAGGTACGCCCGATAATGTGATAGACCAACTTAACCGGGCAATTTCAAAAGCGGTGGCCACGCCGGCAGTCAAAAAACTGTTCACCGGCAGATGGGTAGAGCCTCATAGCAGTACACCAGGCGAGTTGGCAGACATTATCAAGCAAGAAGTTGCGCAATGGAAGCCGGTGGCTGAGGAAATTCGCGCTCAATGATGAATCAAATACGCAGTACATGTAGAACATTCAAGGAATACGCTTATGCTTGAAAACCTGGAAACTGATTTCCCGGAGCACCAACCTAGACCGGGCGCTGCGCCTCATGCACTTGAGGGTATTCGGGTGGTGGATTTTACGCATTTCATCGCGGGTCCATTTGCCACGATGATTCTGGCAGATATGGGCGCAGACGTTATAAAGATCGAAGCCCCAGATCGGGGGGACGATTTTCGACAATACCCTCCGTTTAACGAGAGTCTCGGTCTTGCCGCTCCATTTTTGTGGAGCAATCGAAATAAGCGCAGCCTGGCGATCGATCTGAAATCCGCTGAGGGTTTGGCGATTGTGCAAGAATTGATCGCATCGGCCGATGTTGTTGTCGAAAATTTCTCTACCGGGGTGATGAAACGCCTCGGCCTGGATTATCAAGCCTGCAGCAAGAACAATCCAAAGTTGATTTACTGTTCAATTTCTGCTTATGGGCGGGACGGCTCTTTCTCGGACCGTCTGGGTTTCGACCCCATTGCTCAAGCCGAAAGCGGCTTTATTTCTATGAACGGTTATGCCGATCGCGAAGGTGTCAGGGCATTGTCTCCGGTCATGGACATCAGTACCGCCATGATGGCCAGCAATGCGATTCTTGGTGCGCTGGTGGCTCGCGCGCGCCTTGGAAAAGGGCAGGAGCTCGAAGTCTCTTTATTTGATAATGCGATCCTGATGACCGGATATGCAACGCTGCAGCATTTATTTACTAGTACTGAGCATAGTCGTCATGGAAATACCAGTCCAGACACTTGCCCATCCGGCGCGTTTCGGGCGAAAGACCGCACG
>JBOIGK010000539.1:0-11430 GCA_050742695.1 Advenella sp.
CAGTACGGCTGATACGTCGCGTTATGGCTCCTTCGCAGGTAAGTAGCCGTCCTTGCCGATCGCGTGTATTGCCGTTGGGAAAATTTGCCGGCTTGCGAAAAACAGCAGCCTTACCGGTTGACTCATCCCAGCGGATAATTTGATTATTGGCAATATCGCTAACGAGCAAATAGTTTCCATCACCAACCCAAACCGGTCCTTCCAGCCAGCGAAACCCGGTGGCCAAGCGTTCAATACTCGAATTGAAAATACGGTATTTTGTAAAGGACGGATCAAGTATCTCCACGCCCGGATCAGGATACCGCAACGATTGAGACCATTGTGCGCCAGCCTTGCCTGAACCTAAAACGGCCGACATAGCCAGGCCTCCTTTTATAAACGCTCGTCGAGCTAAACGATTACCGCTTTGCGCTGCTGTATCCATTTGCTTCTCCTTTATATGTCGTGATAATACTTTTCCGTTGACGCGCCATTATGTATATGTCGATCAGCTTGAGCTCCGTATTTATACTGGCAGAGTAATCCTGTCGCCCGAATGGGTCGACAACCACTTTGGCCGTGGCGCAGCGGCCAGCAGACGGCGCGTGTAATCATGACTGGGCGCGGTAAACACGCTGGCAGTATCGTTCAATTCCACGACCTTGCCCTGCTCCATGACCATGATTCTGTCCGCAAGCGTTCGCACAACAGATAAGTCGTGTGTAATAAAAACATAGGATAAACCAAGTCGATTGCGCAGATCGGCAAGCAGCTCGATCACCTGTGCCTGAATGGATACGTCCAGCGCAGACACGGCCTCATCGCAAACCACCAGTTCCGGCTCACTCGCTAGCGCACGGGCAATCGCAATGCGTTGACGTTGCCCGCCTGAAAACTGGTGAGGATAACGCTCGGCATGCTCTGGTCTTAAGCCCACCAGTTCCAGCAACTCAATGGTTCTGTCGCGCCAATGCGCCTTGGGCAGAATATCGCCATGAATAGCCCAGGATTCCGACACGATTTCCCGGACATTCATGCGAGGGTTCATCGATCCAAAGGGATCCTGAAACACCATCTGCACCTTACGCCGGAACGCGAGCAGCTCACGCTCGTTCATCTCGAAGATATTCTGGTCACGATAGTAGGCCGCGCCCGAACTTGCATCGAACAATCGCAGCAACATGCGTGCCACGCTTGACTTTCCGGAGCCCGATTCGCCCACGATGCCTAATGTTTCGCCTTTGCGCACGGTGAAACTGACATCGTCGACGGCGCGCAGCAGGCGCTTGCTTTTGAAGGCCCCGGAAGACAAAGGGTAGTCCTTGATCAGATGCTCCACGCGTAGCAGAATCTCCTCGCTGGTCGCCGTCGCGCGCTGGTTAGAGGACTCAACCACATCTGCGTGAGGTAAAGCCGCAATCAGACTGCGGGTATAGGGGTGTTGCGGGTGAGTAAAAACTTCCTGCGCCACACCGGACTCTACGATTTTTCCTGCCTTCATCACAATGACACGGTCCGCCATCGAAGAGGCGACCTCCAGATCGTGCGTGATCATAATCAATGCCATGCCATGCTCACGCTGTAGATCGCCAAGCAAATCCAGGATCTGGGCCTGGACACTCAGATCCAGCGCCGTTGTGGGCTCATCGGCAATGATGATATCGGGCTTTAAGGCAATCGCCATGGCGATCATCACCCGCTGGCGCTGTCCGCCCGAAAACTGATGCGGATAAAAGTCGACGCGAAGCTCGGGCTCGCGTATGCCGACCCGGCGCAGCAGATCTATCACCTGTCGCCGTGCCGTGTTACCGCGTGCCACCGCGTGGCTCTTGAACACTTCGGCTATCTGCCGGCCCACTGTATACACCGGGTTCAGATAGGCAAGCGGATCCTGGAAGATCATGGCAATCTTGCAGCCGTTGATGCTCCGGCGCGCTTCGGTGCTGAGCCCTCGCAAATCCTTACCTTTGAAACGAATGGCGCCGCGAACGATATCGCCCGGTGGACAGTCAACCAGGTCCATGACCGCGCTGGTACTGACGCTTTTTCCGGAACCGCTCTCCCCCAGGATAACCAGCGTCTCGCCACGACACACATGAAACGATACATTATCCACCGCGCGCACCGGTTCATTATCAGACAGAAAGTCCACCGTCAAATCGGCAACCTCCAAAATGGCCTGTCTATTGGTCATGGCATTCATTGCTTTGCCCTCTTTAATTTCTGCAAGCGCCAGCGCTGCTGAGGATCTGCGACGGTGCGCGCCCAACTCGACAAGACATTAAGTGACAGAGTTGTCAGCATGATGGCCAGCCCGGGCCAGAAGGCGATCCACCATGCACTGCTCAGATAGCCACGGCCATTGGCCACCATGGCGCCCCAGGTAAAGTCGGGCGGCTGTATGCCCAGTCCGAGAAAACTAAGCGCCGATTCGGCCAGAATGACCGTGGCAAAATCGATTGCTGAAATCGTGATGAGCGTGGGCACCACAAGCGGCGCGATATGGCGCAGCACAATGCGCATAGGACTGGCTCCCATGGATCTGGCGGCGCTCACAAACATGCGTTCGCGCACCTCAAGCACTTCGGCCCGTGCGGTACGCAGATAAACTGGCATGCGGGTGATGGCCAGCACGATGATCAGATTGGAAACACTAGGACCCAGCGTGTACAGAACAATCAAGGCCAGAAGCAGCGAAGGAAAACTCATGATGATGTCTGCCATCCGCAAAATAACGTGGCTGTACCAGCGTTCGGAATAGCCGGCGATCAAACCGAGCAAACCGCCAATCGTCAACGACAGTGCAACTGCGGCGGCGGCGATGCCCAACGTATTACTGGCCCCGACCAGCAAGCGTGCGAGTATAGGTCGCCCGAGCGTATCCGCACCCAGGACAAAAAGCCAGCCGTGCTCTGCGCTGAACGGAGCCAGATTGCGATATCGCAAGCCAAGCCTGGTCGCTGCATCGTTCAGAAGCCAGGGTGCCAATAGTGCCGCTACCACAAGTATTGCCAGCAGCAGGGCTGCGGCCATAGCCAGCTTATCCCGCAGCAGATAGCGTAACAACAGGCTCGAATACTGGGGGGAGGATGCGGTCGATAGCGTGCTTGAAGTGGTTTGCATGATCAGTACCGGACTCGTGGATCGAGCACCGCGTACAGCAAATCGATCACAATATTCAAAATGAAAATAGCGATAGCCGTGACCAGAATGGTCGATTGCACGACTGCAAAATCACGCTGGATGATCGAATCGATCATAAGCTTGCCTATGCCCGGCCAGCCAAACACTGACTCGACTATAACCGCGCCGTTGATCAGGCCTGTAGCCAGATCGCCGGCAACTGTGATGACAGGAAGCAAGCAATTGCGCAAAGCATGGCCAAACACAATGGATTGCCTGCTTAGCCCCTTGGCGCGAGCGGTCTTGATATACGGCGAGGCCAGCGACGACAGCATCGCGCCGCGCACCACTTGCACCAGCAAGCCGAACGGGCGCAGCATCAACACAAAAACAGGCATGATCCAGTACTGCCATCCGCCGGTGCCCGACGTAGGGAGAATATCCAGCCCCACCGCAAATACGAGGATGGCGACAATCGCCACCCAAAAATCAGGGGCACTGGCGCCAGCCAGAGATACGAGGCTGGCCAATCGATCAAATATACCGCGGGGTTTAGCGGCGGCGACCGATCCGATAATGATTGCCAGTGTTGTCGAAAGCAGTATGGCCACCGCGGCAAGCTTGAGCGTTTGCGGAAAGGCCTCTAGCGCCACGCCCATGGCTGATCGGTGCTGTCGCATGGACTCCCCGAAATCCAGCCTCAACAAGTCGGTCAGAAAATGCCAGAATTGAATATATGTGGGCTGATCCAGGCCATTCAAATGAGCGAATGCCGCACGCGCCTCTGGCGTGGAATCCAGGGGAAGATAAAGTGCGGAAGGGTCGCCGGTGAGACGCGTCAGGAAAAAAACGAGTGTCAATAAACCCAATATGGAGATGACACTATAGGACGCTCGCCGTCCAAGATAACTAAACATATTCGGATCCTTCAATTGCCTTGTATGCAGGAACTGCGCGGCTGTCCATGACAAACGACACCCGCGCAGAAGGAAGCGCTATTTCTTGAAACGAATATTGGCCAGGGGAATTTCGCTGTTGGTGCTGATGTCCGGCTTCCATTCAAGCCGCTTGCCCACACGCGTGTAGCCTATCATGTGGTACATGGGTATGTCCGTCACATAGTCCTTGCGGGCCTTGTCGAAAATCGTCTGAAAACCCTGCTCGCGATCAGCGCCGGTGGCAGCCATGGCGGCATCAATTTCCTTGTCCATCTCAGGACTGTTCATTACAGAGTACTGACCAGTGGAGCGATAGAAAATTGGGATGGTGAATGCGGCATCGCCTTTATTATTGTCATGCATGGACTGCAGCAAGGTCGGCCCGCGATCCTCAGGATAAGGCTTTTGCAGATAACGCAACCAGTCGGCGACATCGAGCATGACCAGCTTGACGTTCAGGCCTGCTTCCTGCCACATTGTCATCATGGCCTCCATTGCTTCCCCGCCGTTGGGATAGATCCCATTTCGGCCGATAAGCCTGATTTCGGTATCGACCTTCACGCCATCGGCCTTGGCCGAAGCAATCAACGACTGTGCCTGCTTCAGATCGTAGGGCCAGGGCTTAAGATTTTTATCATAGCCTATGATGCCCTGCACCACCATTTGGGATGCACGTTGCGCATCTTCGCCAAACAACTGGCTCAGCCCGTCCCAATCGATAGCCAGATTCAACGCCTTGCGAATACGGACATCATCGAGCGGAGGCTGCTCCGCATCAATGCGGATTGCCGAGGTCTCGGAGTTCAGATAAGCGAAGTCCGTCTGAGCATTGGTTGCATCCTGGATGGCAATGGCAGGCGTCAGATCAGCCTCGCCCGTCTCTACCATGGCGGCGCGGATAGACGACTCCTGGCGCCAAATATAAGTGGCCTTGGAAACAGTCGGTTTGCTCCCCCAGTAGCCGCTGAACGGCTCGAGCACAACATTCTGCTGCGTAAAGCTTGCGAGCTTGAACGGGCCAGTGCCAACCGGATCATTCACAGCTTTGTCCGCCGGCGTGTTGGGAGAGACAATCATCACTACGCTCAGTAGCGTGGGCAGAATGGGCTGAGGGCGATCCGATTGAATTTCTACCGTGTAGTCATTGACTGGCGTGACAGTGAGCTTGGCATTCCCAAACTTGGCCATATTGTTGCAGGTGAGCTTTCCACCTGTCATGCGATCAATCGAAAAGGCAACTGCTTTTGCGTTGAAATCAGCGCCGTCCTGAAACTTGACGCCCTCGCGCAGGGTCAGCCGCCACGTAGTTGGGTTCAATTGCTCCCATTTGGTGGCAAGCTTGGGATCTGGCTGTCCCGTCGCAGTATTGATAACAGTGAGCGATTCGGTCACATTCTGACTCAACACCTGTCCAACGGTCGTGATGATGGTGCCGCAAGACTCCAGATTCCCTGGCTGCTCGGGCAGCACAATACGTATATCGTGGTTGGCTTGCTGAGCGCCTACCGTGGTTGCCGCCATGGCCAGGAAAATGGCTGCCACTAATGATGCAATATTAGTTTGTCTCATATAAATCCTCCTTTAATGTATTTATATTGGCGCGACCCTGCCCGTTACCGGCCAGAAATTGGCGCTATCGATGAACCGGTTGTGCACTCTTTTTTTTCACCGGCAACACTGGTCTATCGCCAGTGGCAAACGCCAAAGTTCTCGCAATCAATTGGCATCAGCCTTGAGCCTTGATCTGCCCTGTCCCGGTTTTTATCTCGTATTGGATTAAAGGAAAAGAATGAGTCGTTCCAGGCCACCGGTTATTGCAGTGTTGTTTCACAGCGCGGCGCCCTGAGAACAGGGCGATCGGCAGACTTCCCTTTAATTCAATATTGATAATATGACTATTTAAGCAATCATATTATGACTTTAAGGAAAATGTCAATCATCCCCAACATTAATCTCACGTCAGGTCATGGGTACTTGATGACGCAATCTGTTTGGTTTCTTGAATTAACTTGCTGCGGGTGAGCGCGCGATAGCGTTGTATTCCAATCATCAGATGCGTGCGCATCGCATCGCGGGCGCGCTCTGGATCGCGCGCAAAGATCGCATCGGCAATTGCGGTATGCTCGGCAAGAATGGTGCTGTCTCGGTTGGGCAGTAGATCCATGCCCCCCATCACAGAGCGAAACTTGACACGGGGAATCATGCGCCGACCAATATGCTCAAGGAAAACCTTGAATCGCGCATTATTCGTGGCGGTGGCGATGGCCATATGAAAACAAAAATCGGCATCGTCTGTTGGTTTGCCGTCATTGGCCAATTGGACAAATCGGTCCAGTTGAGCCAGTATCTCGGCCTCCTGGGCGGGCGAACTGCGCGCGGCAGCAAGACCGGCGGCTTCCACCTCGATACCGATCCGCAATTCCAGTTCCTCGATAATATCTGATATTTTGTCTGTCGCATGTGTAAACAACATCAGCAGCTCAGGCGGCTCAAGCGTATCAAGCACAAACACCCCTACCCCTTGGCGAGATTCGATCAAGCCATCACCCCGAAGGGCTGCAATAGCCTCCCGAATGACGGTTCGACTTAAACCGAATTTTTGCACCAGGACAGGCTCAGTGGGCAGTTTGTCACCTGGTGCGTATTGACCACTCACTATACGAGCACGTAATTCATCTGCTACCTTGGCCGACAGCGCCCTTTTACGTTGGACGAGCTTAACCGGTGCTACCATGAAGTTCTCCTGAAGCGACAATTATATTTATAAGTCATCGTATCACTTTAGAGATTCCAAGTAATCAATTCGGGCAATTCCGCTAAAGGGGAGCCCTAAGAAGGCTGCCTGGCCGCTCCCCCGCTCTTGCAACCCAAGCGCTCTACTGCCGGTTTATTCGTACTGGTTGTCTGGCAGTGTCATATGTATTTCATAGAAGGACATCGCAGGTGAGCGAGTCAAATCGCATCGCGAGCCTCGGCCTGGATCACAGTGGTTATCCCCTTGATTAAATTAAATTGCCGTATATGATATTCCGATACTTTCTAACGAGATATGACCAAAATATAATAACAATAGCTATCATTACGCGGTTAACATAACTATTACGCGGTTAACATAACTTTCATAATAATATGGATCAAGTCTTTCAATCGCTTTCCGCATGGCAGGTTATCCTTTGGGGCCTGCTTTTTTTCGGCGGCATTTACCTGGTTTTCGGTAGTATTACATGGACCTTGACCCGCCATCTGTTGCCCGCGCTGGACATTGGACGTATTCTGGACCCGCGACCGGTCACTACTGCCCAATTGCGTCATGAGTTCACCTGGTCTGGGCTATCCGTCCTCATTTTCGGCATCGGCATGGTCTTCCCCTGGGGGCTGCTGCAAATGGGATGGGCCTCTTTGGACCCGAATCCTTCCCGGTGGCAGATTTTCCTTGAAATTCTCGTGCTTGCGATCTGGAACGACGTCCATTTCTGGCTTAACCACAGGCTGCTGCACACTCGCTGGCTGCGCCGATTTCATTTGCCACACCATCGTTCAGTGGTTACAACGCCATTTGCAACCTACAGTTTCCATCCCATTGAAGCCCTCATGCTGGGCAATGTGATTCTGTTGCCCATGCTTTTACACGATTTCAGTTTCTGGGCGCTGTTTTCAGTTCCGCTGTTTAGCCTGTTCTTCAATTGTGTTGGTCACGCCAATTATGACTTTTTTCCAGGTGTGTCCTATGCTCACTGGTTTGCTGCGAGCCGCCGTCATCATCTGCATCATGCCTGCTATAACGGCAATTACGGTTTTCAGTTCACGTTCATGGACCGCCTGTTCGGCACACGTCTTAAAGCCGATGCGGCAAGAGTTGTCATTGACCGACTGGCAAATCGCAAGCGGCCAAACTCGATGGATGCAGGCCCAACATGAGGCAGCTGCTCAATCAATCAGACTCGAAACGGAGCGCCGCCCGCCAACGGCAATCCGGTCTTCCTCGATTGAAATATGCCAGAGATTGGCAAAGCCTGATGTATATGCTGGCCTTACCGGCGCTTGTGATTTGGCAATGGATCTACGGCTTCTCTGTGGTGCTATATCCGATCCTGCTGTTTCTGACGCTGGGCATTGGCGTTATCCATCACAACCATACCCATTTGCGCATGTGGCACGGCAAACGAGCCAACCGCTGCACTGATTTGCTCATTACGCTGCTGCAAGGACATCCAAGTTGTGTCTTTTTCCCGACGCATGTGGCTAATCATCATCGGCATAAGCATAGTGAACAGGATATCGCGCGCACCTATCGGTTTGCCGCAGGCGACACCAATACCCTGTCCGGCTATGTGCTGCATCCATTTCAAGCAATCGGTGTGCTGTATCCGGCCATTTATCTTTGGCTTGGCAGATTGCGTCGGCATAAGCCGGGCGTCTGGCGCTATTGTATGTGCCAGTACGCATTCTGGATCCTGCTTTGGGTAGTGCTCCTGGCGATCAACCCGGGAAAAACCATTTTGCTTGTCATTATCCCGCAGTTGCATGGGCTGCACTGGTTACTGGCCACCAATTATCTGCAGCACGCCCACGCCGATGGCTCTGCCCAAGCTCGCAAAACGCAGTCGCCAATTGCCTACGCTCGTAATTTCGAAGGCTGGGTCAACCCCCTTTTATTTAATATCGGTCTGCACACCGCGCACCACGAACACTCACGCGCCCACTGGTCGCTACTGACGCAGTTGCATAAGAACCAGTATCGCAGTCAAATTCATCCAGCATTGCTTGAACGCGGGTTGATACGTTATATGATGCGCGCCTTTATCAAGGGAACCTTCAGCCCCCGCTTTCGCAGCCAATCGCTGATGTGTACCCATACCGATCACCTGTCCCCGCCCACTTCCTGATGGCCTGACTATGCCTATCCAATTTGACCAAGTATTTTTACAGCAAGCCAGTTATTGTCTACCCGGAGACCCGGTAGACAATGAACGCATGGACGAGTACATTGCCCCGCTTAACCGCATCTCCGGCCGGATCAAGCAGCGCATTCTTGCAGAAAATGGTATCAAGCAGCGTTATTACGCAATCGATTCAGATGGCAATACAACGCATACCAATGCCATGCTTGCCTCTGCGGCGGTGACAGATTGCCTGCAACGCGGACAACTCACGCTGTCAGATATTTCGCTGCTTGCCAGCGGCTCTTCCGGCGGCGACACGCTCATGCCGGGTTTTGCCAACATGATCCAGGGCCAGCTGTCCGCCCCGCCCATGGAAACGGTATCCATCCACGGTATCTGTGCCGCCGGGGTTGCGGCCATTCAGGCGGTCGCCCAGGGTATACAGGCCGGCGCTCACACGCATGGTATCGCCGTGGCAAGCGAAATGCCGTCGCGTCTGTTCAAACGTTCCCGGTTCGCCTCTCGTGGCTATGATGCCGATTTTGACGCGCATTTCCTGCGCTGGATGTTATCCGATGGCGCCGGCGCTGTCCTGTTGTCAGGCGTCGAGCAAGCGGGTAAATCGATTCTGCCGGGCTTGCGCATCAGGCTCAAATGGATACACCAGCGCTCTTTCTCTGGCGACTATCCAGTCTGCATGCAATTGGGCTTGTCGGCCGATCGCCAACGTGGCCATCTTGACTACCCGTCCTGGGCGGATGCCGAAGCCGATGGCGCCCTTGCGTTGCGCCAGGACATCAGGCTGTTGCCGCACCTGTTCGATATTGGTATTCACGAGTACGTCAAACTGGTACGCGACAAGTGGGTCGACCCCGCCCGTATCCGCCACTTTTTGTGCCACTACTCGTCTGAGAAATTCATTCCGGTGGTGCAGGACCTTCTGGATCAGGCTGGTCTGTCTATCCCCCGTGAACACTGGTTCAGTAACCTGGCCTGGCGCGGCAACACCGGCGCGGCATCAATACTGATCATGCTGGCTGAATTTCTGCAAACCAAAACGCTGGCTGCCGGTGATCAGATCCTGTGCTATGTACCGGAATCAGGCCGGTTCATGACTGCGTACATGCTGTTCGAAGTAGAGGCAGCAAACGATTCGCCAGGGCAAAACACGCAGTTGCGCTCACAACCGGCCAACGCATATGCGTCTGATGGGTCAGTTGTCGCGTGCCCGACCGGCGCGCCTGCCCAGGCCCGCTCGCAGGAGCTTTCCAACACGCTGGACGCCGAAGCGATCGGACCGCCTCACGACCCGGCCCAGGCGCCGCAAGGCCTGGCCCCTTTGCTGACAGAATTGGCCACAATTTGGCACGATTACCGCTCCCGCGTATGGCGCACGCCCCTTGTCAGCGCATTGCGGGAACGTCGCTTTGACACGCAGGACTATATCAACTGGACGGCTCACTGGATTCCGCAAGTGCGCGAAGGCACCAAATGGATGCGCAAGGCAACCGATTCGCTGTCGGGCCAGTACGCACCGCTGGCAGACCTGATCAACCTGCATGCGGGTGAAGAACAAAATGATTTTCAGATTCTTTTCGAAGATTACCGCAAGGCGGGCGGGCCGGTAGCCGATATTGAGGCATTACACCGTAACCCCGGCGGCCAAGCGCTAAATGCCTATTTGCATGGCCTGGCCGATACTGCCAACCCTATTGGACTGCTGGGTGCCATCTACATTATTGAAGGAACGGGACAGCGAATTGTCCCTGCCCTGCTGCCATGGCTCAGGGCAAGCCTGCCGCTGTCGGCCGACGCTTTCCGGTTTCTGGAATATCATGGCCATAATGACCAGCATCATTTGCAGCGCTGGCTGGTTGCGGTATCACTTGCGCTCGATTGCGACAATCGTGGCCGTGCCGAGCGCCAGATCGTGGATACTGCCCGGCGCACCGCAGCACTTTATCTCATGCAATTTCATCACGCAAAAGAGTACGAATCGTGATTAGTGATCAACCAGAATTTCTAAAAAAAGAACATAATCCTGAATACCCGAGCCCATGGCTGGCGTCCTACCTTGACCAAAGCACGCCGCTTCCCGATGAGGTCAAGCACGCCTGGCTGGAAGATTCCAGCTCAAGTTCGCGCCAATATTTACTTCCTTTTTTGCGGCCGCTGGCTCGCTTGTGTATTATCCTGATTCAGGTAATCAAGACTTTTTTGCCAAGGCGCTGGGCCCAGTCTGCACTGCTGCACCGCATCCTGGTGTGGGGACTCAAGCGTTTTGTATCACCACAAGCCAACTGGCTGATCCTCCGGCATTTTCATCTTGGGTCGCAGATCCTGGCTTTCATTGCGGCCAATTCACCTGCCCCCGTTTCGACAAGCCCTTTGGAACCCGGCACAATAGATGACTTGAGAGATCATGTATTCGTCAAGCATGACATCAATCTCTACAATTTCGTCATCCGTTTGAACCAGGCCTTGATTGATACAGGTAAGCGCCTGGG
>JBOIGK010000540.1:0-3047 GCA_050742695.1 Advenella sp.
TCAGACTCGTGGTGCTTTTGTCACCGAGCATGCTCATGGGGCCGGCCGATGCGCTGGCCAGGCCCAGTGTGATGGTCGGATACAGCTGGCCGATGGCAACGCCGATTCTTGCGGTGGCGGCTGCCAGCTTGCGTTCGGCTGCCCGGATATCGGGTCGGCGGCGCAATAGCTGTTTGCCGTTGCCAACCGGAATCGAGCCGGTAAACCGTGGTGGCGTGGCGCATTTCAATAGTGATGCCGGCATGGAGGACGGCGTCTCGCCGGTCAGGGTCGCCAACCGGAACAAGGCGACCTGCTGTTGCGCTTGCAGGGTCGGGATGCCGGCGCTCAACTGCTGAACCAGACCGCGTGCACGGGTGACATCCAGTTGCGTTCCGCGTCCTGCCTGCCACAATTGTCTTGCGATATCACTCGATTCCTGTTGTATACGCACTGATTTTTTCGCCGAAGCCAGTTGCATGCCGGCGGCACAGATCGTGGCATAGGCCCTGGCTGTTTCGGCTGCGACTGTCACGCGCGCGGCCTCGTAGGCTGCAGCTGCCGCTTGTGCATCCTGCTGGGAGGCCTCTATTGCACGATGGATTTGCCCGAACAGGTCTGCCTGATAGGCAATATTAAGACCGCTGCTGTATGACCAGCGGTCGGGTGGCCGCAGGTCCGGCTGTAGTTGCTGCAGCCCGGAGCTGTGGCCATACTTGGCCGACGCACTCACGTCGATGACAGGCGATTGCTGTGCCTGGGTGCCAGCAACGGCGGCGCGCGCACGCGCCAGATTTGCCTGGGCCGCCCGCAGGTCGGCATTGGCTGTCAGTGCTTTGCTCACCAGTTGGTCCAGAACCTGATCATGATTGAGTCGCCACCAGTGCGCAGGCAAGGGCGCATCAGAATAGACGCTGCCCGCACGCGCGCCAACAAATGCGCTCTGGGCAGACGGTCGCTGTATGACGGCATTGTCCGGCGTCTTGTAGTCGGGACCCACAACGGTACATCCGGTAACCAGCAGGGACAAAAGGACGAGGTTTGATAAGCGGAGGTTCATCATCAGATTTTCAAAAAAGGGTCTTGCGCGATGGGGTCACGTTTGCGTCTGTGGCTGCGTGCAAAGCAAGCGCGGGCGCATCCGGTCAGCCCGGTCAGGCTTGCATTGCTTGTGATGGCGTTGCGCGGGATCGCTCATGGATGATCCCGGCTTATTTGCTCGATATTCACGGTTGCCGTCTGGCCTGCGACCAGTAGCATGTCGGCATCCTTGTCGTCAATGGCAACGCGTACGGGCACGCGCTGCGCCAGCCGGATCCAGTTAAAGGTGGGGTTGACGTTGGGCAGCAGGTCGCTGCCGACGCTGCGTTCGCGATCGGCAATACCCAAGGCAATGCTTTGCACATGTCCTCTGATGATGGCGCTGTTGCCCATCAACGTGATGGTGGCCGGATCATTGATATGAATGTTGCCCAGCTTACCTTCCTCGAAATAGCCTTCAACATAGAACGATGCGCTGTCAATAAGGGCCAGGACTGGTTTGCCGACTGTGACGTAGTCGCCGACACGCAAGCTCAGATTGGTTATCCGGCCATTGGTGACGGCATACACGCGGCTACGCGACAGATTCAGTTCAGCGCTGGCCAGCTGTACTTTTGCCTGTGCCAGCGCCGCCTGTGCCTGATGCAGATGCATGCGACTTTGTTCAACCATTTCGGCGGCCACCAGTTTGCCCAGTGAACGGTTGCGTTTTACGTCACGCTGCGCCTGGTCCCGGGCTGCGGTATCGGCCTGGACCACAGCCTGAGCCTGATCGTAAGCCAGCCGATAGCGCGCACGGTCGATCTCGAACAGTAAGTCTCCCGCCTTGACGTCCTGGTTGTCATGCACGGCCACATTCATGACCAGACCCGAGACATCAGGAGCAACCTGAACAACGTTGGCCTTGACCCGGCCGTCGCGCGTCCATGGTTCCACCTCGTAGTGCAGCCAGAGCAGCCAGCCGGCCCAAACAGCCAGTGCCAGAACAAACATGGTAAGCAGGAACCGGCCGATGGCGGCCAGCGGTCGGGAAGTGGGTAATTTCATTTGTCAAACCATTAGCAATTTTAAAAGAGAAGGAAAAGTACGCTGTACTGCGAAAAGCAGAATTACGTACAGCCCCAGATCAAACAGGGCTGGGTGCCACACCAGGCGATAAAACCCCAGGCGAGAGAGCAGTGTGCTTACTGCCTTGGCGATCACAAAGGTGACAAGGGCCAGTACCAGCAACCAAGGTATGTAAAGGCCCTGTACGTCAATTTCTCCGATCATATTCTGGCCTCTTCGATGTTTGCAGTGATTGGGTAAGGCGCCGTTTGTGGGAACAGACCACGGCGCAGACCCACCATGGCAACAACGGCACGGTGGTGTGACGGACCGATAGCCGGCGCCAGCAATACAGTTGTCAGCGCATCGTCCAGTTGCTGCAGCAGTTCGTGATCCGGCGCTTGCCTTGGCTTGCGCAGAAAGGCAGCCAGGTTATCGAGCAGCCGGCGTACCGATTGGCCGGCGCGCGGTAGAGACTGCAACGCGTTTTGCAATACGGCTATATCATTGCCGACTCGCAAGGCCAGCAGTGGATCGGGCGTTTCCTGCTGTACTGTATGATTTTCGGCGGGCAGGCGGGTTTGCAGCAGGCCAACACGGTCGAGCATGCGCGAAGTCAGGTGTGGCGTGCTCAGCACCCGTCGTGTTGAGGCCAGGGTGGCCAGATCCTGCCGATTGGCATTTTGAATGCGAATGACGGCGCGTTCGGCACTGATTGTGCGAAACAGGCTTGCTACCAGCGCAGCCACGGCAGTGCCAGTCAATTGGCCGGTGATGCTGTTCAAATAGATATCCAGGGTTGCCTGGTTGACATCCATCAGTGCGAACGTTCCAAGTACGCCAAATAGCAAAGCCATTGCCTTGAGCGCGTAGGCAGGGCGTATGGCCAGCGCCGACAGTACGAAGACCACTGGAAAAATAACCATTGCCAGCATTTCAAATGTGTGTACGGATGGCAGTGCAACCAGCAGATAGAAAGC
>JBOIGK010000541.1:0-4542 GCA_050742695.1 Advenella sp.
TTATTTCAGGAGTAATGATTATGATGACCGAAAGGCAACGAAAATTTCGCGAACAATATAAAAGCGATATCAGCCCCTTGTATAACGGCCTGGTGCACATCGGCGTGATGTATGCGGTTGGCATAGCCGCAGTCATCTATTGCATCTCGCAACTGACCACGGCGAGCTGGGAGTATTTATTGATTATTCCCGTGTTCCTGGCGGGTAACTTCGTGGAATGGGCAATGCATACCTACGTGATGCATAAGCGCATCGACGTCTTTGCCCTGCGCGCCATTTACGAAAGACATACCCGGCAGCATCATCAGTATTTCACTGACAATGACATTACGATAGATTCGAGCCGCGAATTCAGGATTGTCTTTTTCCCATGGCGGGTATTGCTCACGCTTGGTGTCGGTGGCCTGGTCCTGGGCTATCTGGCGTCTGTCATTATCAATCCCAATGCCGGCTATGTCGTTTTCCTGACAATGGTGCTGCAATATCTGGTTTATGAAACCTTCCATTATTGCTGCCACGTTCATGACAACTGGTTCGTCAGGAACGTGCCCTTTATCAATACCATCCGACGCCATCATACGGCCCATCACAATATGGGACTGATGATGCATTACAACATGAACCTGACTTTCCCAATAGCAGACTGGTTCATGAAAACCAGCGATCTTGATCGCGGACTGTTTGGCCACCTGTTCAATGGCTACAGTGAAAAACATATCAAGGAAGAGCTCAAGCCGATCATCAGAAAATATCGCAACGATGATGCCAGCGTCAGCCTGGATGGACCGAACCTCACGTCGGAAGAACAGAACGTACTGAACCGCGCAATGGCACGCTGATCCGCGTGCCTTGAGATCTGACCGCCGATCTGCCGATATCGGTCCCAACGCAACTGGTACCGGCAGTACGGTACAAGAATGATCTGCCCGCACCCTGTCTCCGGCACCGGATACAGGGTTTTGCTATTGCATCGACTCAACCGGCGGGCCTTCACGACGCAGTACCCTGCCCGGGCGTTGTCCGCTCGGCCTGCCACCCTCCCATACAACCTTGCCGTTGACCAGAACCGTGCTGATGCCAATGGCAGCGGCCACAGGCTGGGCGAAGGTTGCCGCCTCGCTCACCGTTTGTGCATCAAACAGTGTGACATCGGCAAACGCCCCCTGCCGAATGACGCCACGATCGGCCAGCCCGAACTTGCCTGCTGTCAACCCGGTCATTTTATGCAGCGCTTTCTCCAACGAGAACAGCCCCAGACCACGGCTGTAATGCCCCAGCACGCGTGGAAAGCTTCCCCATAGTCGGGGATGAGGTTTTTCATCATGAGGCAGGCCATCGGAGCCGATCATCGTGTCATCAAACTGCAGAATGCGCTGTACGTCGGCATCATCCATCCGATAGTAAATCGCACCGGCAGGCAACAATTTCTCGATGGCCTGTTCGGTGCTTACATTCAATCTGCTTGCGATCTCCGTCAAATCCAGCCCGGCCATCTGCGGCATGCCTTTTGACCAGGTCACCGTGACCCGTGTCGAATTGGCCACCAGCTTTGCCGACAAGATGGTAGACGAGGCATCATATGGATAGCAATCAAGACAAATAGGCTGCCGGGTCATATGATCTGCGATATACGCCAGCGTTTCGGCCGAACGACCGTGATTTTGGACGCCAACCACCTTGTGATGGGAAATGACGACGGGCACGCCAACCTCCCGCCCGATCAGGAACGATTCTTCCAGTGACTCAATGACACGATCGCCTTCATCGCGCATATGTGTGCAATAAATGCCGCCATAGCGCGCCAGGGGGGCGCACACGTCGATCACTTCCTGCGTGGGCGCAGCCACCGCCGGCGGATAGACCAGACCGGTGGACACACCAATGGCGCCGGCCTCCATCGCTTCGACGACCAGTTCCTGCATCGCTGCAATTTCGCTGTCGGTTGCCGCTTTGGTGAGGTCATCCATCGTTGCAACCCGAAGGGTCGAATGCCCGACCAGCATGGCGCAATTGGTGGCGGCCGGGCGGGCGCTCAGTTCGTTGACGTATTGCGCGAAGCTGCGAAACCGGAACCAGGCGCCTTGTTCATCCAGCAGATTCAGTGGCGGCGTTACCGGGTCCGGAATTTCCCGCGGCATTGGCGCCAAAGAAATACCACAATTGCCGCCGATCACGGTTGTGATCCCCTGGCTGACCTTGGGCGCCATATCCCCATCTGACAGCATCAACCTGTCATCGTGGGTATGAGCATCGATGAACCCCGGGCAGACGATCAGGCCGCTGGCATCAATCACTTTATCTGCCGTGGCTTGCGACAAATCGCCAATGTGCGCGATGCGCTCGCCCAAGATGGCGACGTCAGCGGTAAAACGCGCGCTGCCAGTGCCGTCTACCACATCGCCATTTACAATCAAAACATCATAATGTGCACTCATTTCTAGCCTCTAAAATTTGGGGTATCCTGGGAGCATGGGCATCGCTCACGCCGGCAATCCTGGCTGATCCCCTGCTTCGGACACGGCACGAAAATTCTGGAAATCCCAGTGTCTGCCCGGCGCGGCATCGATCAGCGATCGGGTATAGGGTTGCGTTGGCGCAGTCAAGACGGTATGGGCCTTGCCCGATTCCACAATTTTTCCCTGTTGCATGACGATGATGGAATCGCAAATCTGCGCAGCCACCCGCAGGTCATGTGTAATAAACAACACACCGACACCCGTGCGTTCGCGCACTTCGTCCAGCAGCGCAAGCACCTGTGCCTGAACCGACACATCGAGCGCAGACACCGCCTCGTCGGCGACCAGGATATCGGGTTCCAGCGCCAGCGCCCTGGCAATGCAGATACGCTGGCGCTGTCCGCCGGAAAACTGATGAGGATATCGCTGCAATGCGTCTTTCGTCAGGCCCACCAGCTGCATCAATGCAGCCGCCTTGTCCATCGCAACATCTTTGGCTACGCCGAAATTGAGCAATCCCTCGATAATCGAATCGCCCACGGTCATGCGCGGATTCAGGGAGCGATAGGGATCCTGAAAGACAATCTGAATACGCTGGCGCATGGGCCGCAACTGGCTGCCCGAGAGCTGCGCAATATCCCGGTCCTTGATATGGATCTGACCCGAACTCGGTTGCAACAGCCTGACGATACAGCGTGCAACGGTTGATTTGCCCGAGCCGGACTCGCCCACAATTCCGACAATTTCTCCACGACTGAGCGTCAGGTTGATATTGTTGGCCGCAGTGATATGGCGTCCGGTTCCCCATAGCCTTTTCTCGGAATAGGTCTTGACCAGGCCCGAGACGTCCAGCACCTTCTCCCCGTTGTTCTGGTCACGCTGCTGGGGTACCAGGCTGGGCACCGAGGACACCAGCATGCGACTATACGCATGTGCGGGGTTTCTCAGGATAGCGTCACGCGTCCCTGTTTCCATGACCTCGCCCTTGTTCATCACCACAATCCGGTCGGCAATTTCTGCAACCACCCCAAAATCATGCGTGATGAACAGCACGGCCATATTGTTTTTTATCTGAAGTTCACGGATCAGCAGCAAAATCTGCTTCTGGGTGGTGACATCCAGCGCCGTGGTCGGCTCATCGGCAATCAGCAGCCGGGGCTGCAGAATCAGCGCCATTGAAATGACGACCCGTTGCCGCTGACCGCCAGACAACTGGTGCGGATACGCGTCGTAGATCCGTTCAGGATCGGGCATATGAACCGACTCGAGCATAAGCAATACCGCCTGACGACGTTGCTTTGCAGACATAGTGCTATGGATCCGCAGAACCTCGTCAATCTGGCGCCCCACTTTCTGCACAGGATTGAGCGCAGTCATCGGTTCCTGGAAAATCATCGACATTGTGGTGGCTCGCAGCTCGCGCAGGCGCTTTGTACTGGCTTTCAATACGTCTTCGCCAGCCAGCAGGACGCTACCGTTGCACGCCTGCAGGCTGTCTTCACCCAACAAGCCCATCACGGTATAGGAGGATACCGATTTGCCGGACCCCGACTCGCCCACCACACACAGCGTTTCGCCCGCAAATACATCAAAACTGATGTTATTGACGACACGCCGTTCTGCACCTGCGCCGGCAACCCGCACCGACAGATCGCGCACCCGCAGCACTGGTTCCGCTGCATTTTCCGTGTTTTTGATAGTGTCTTGATTCATGATTTTTTCGCCATTCTTGGATCCAGCACATCACGCAATACATCGCCCAGGATATTGACGCAGAGCAATGTCAATGCGAGCAGGATACCGGGATACAGGATCAGCCCCGGCAGCAGGCGAAAATACATGCGCCCCTCGGACATCATATTGCCCCACGATGGAATCTCTGGCGGCAGCCCGGCACCCAGGAAGCTTAAGGTCGCCTCGGTAAGAATGGCGGCAGCAAAAATATAGGTGCCCTGCACGATCAGCGGTGCAATCGTATTGGGAATCATATGACGCCATAAAATGGTCCGCACCCGGGTACCCAAAGAAACGGCCGCCTCTACATAGGGTTCGGCGCGCACCGACAGAATCACCCCACGCACCAGCC
>JBOIGK010000542.1:0-6970 GCA_050742695.1 Advenella sp.
TGACGAACACGGCGCAGGGAAAGGAGATAGCTCTGGCCCAGTAATTGCCCACACTGTCTCTGAACAGATACAAAACGGCCGTGTCAGCGACAAAGCCAGCCGCACCCACCAGGCCGAAAAACAGGAACTCCCGCAACCACGGCTTCATTGCGGCGTTCTGGATAAAATGGGAATGGCCAGATAAGCAAATCGGCGCATTTCCCGCCGGCTTTTGCCGATGGAATCCAGGATAATGCCAGCGACAAACAGCTGCATGGCGAAAATAGACAGTCCGGTGGCCGCGACCGCCGTGGGCAGCCGGGGCACCAACCCCGTCTCCAGCCAGGTCAGAAACAGCGGGATGGCCAGGCCAATTGCACTTAACGCACATGCTGCGGCCAGAATGGACAGACACGCCAACGGCCGCTCGAACATATACAAACGCACGATGGTTCGGGCAATGCGAATGCCATCCTTATAGGTACACAACTTGCTGTCTGACCCTTCCGGTCGCGCACCGTAAGGCGTATCCATCTCGCCGTAGGGCATGGCGTTTTCCAGTGCATGCACGGTCAGTTCGGTCTCGATCTCAAAACCAGAGGACAGGCTGGGGAAGGATTTGGCAAACCGTCGGGAAAAGACCCGATAGCCGGACAGCATATCGGTGAACTGGCCACCGAATATCTGCATCACCGACCCGGTCAGCATACGGTTGCCGAATCGGTGCCCCTTGCGGTAGTTGGCTTTCGCGCCTTCATCAACACGACATCCCACCAGCATATCCAGATGCTCATCCAGCAATTTTTCCACCATGGCCGACGCCGACGGTGCGTGGTAGGTTGCGTCGCCATCGACCATGATATAGATATCGGCCTGTACGTCGGCAAACATGCGCCGAACCACGTTGCCCTTGCCTTTTTCCCTGACATGAAACACGTGCGCGCCGGCTGCTCGGGCCACGGCGGCAGTCCGATCGCGGGAATTATTGTCAAAAACGTAAATATCCGCCTGAGGCAGTGCCGCCGCGAAATCGCGAATAACCTGGCCTATGGCGGCCTCCTCGTTGTAACACGGTACAATGACAGCGACCGTCGGGGCTGTGAGTTCGTTCAAAGTCGCCACTGACTGATTTCCTTTTAGTTTGGATATTACAAACCGCAAATCTGGCCCCCTGGCGTAGTCAGAAGCCCGGGAGTGAGCATATTGTGCTGCAGACAGTTGGCCCGAGTACTCCC
This sequence comes from Advenella sp., assembly GCA_050742695.1. Taxonomy (GTDB): domain Bacteria; phylum Pseudomonadota; class Gammaproteobacteria; order Burkholderiales; family Burkholderiaceae_B; genus Advenella. The sequence continues at coordinate 1,215 of JBOIGK010000542.1, forward strand.
TATGCGCTGAGTCAATCGCGACACGACGCAACACACTTTTACACCCGGATACACTTGTCCCGTTTATAGCATAATAGCGGGTATTCGGTCTGAAAAATACCATTACTGTTGTACGCTTACGATACTGACACTGCTACCGCCAATGACACCCTCCATCCCATTTTCGCTGCTGATGGCTGTCTATAAAAATGACAGTCCCGATTTTCTGGCGCAGGCGCTGGACAGTGTGGCTGCCAGTACCTGCCAGCCAACCCAGGTTGTGATGGTCAAGGACGGTCCGGTCACGCCAGAGCTCGATCGCGTACTCCAGCAATATTCACAACACCTGGCGCTGGACCTGGTCTCCTTGCCAGTGAATCAGGGTCTGGGGCCGGCGCTTCATGCCGGGGTCCTGGCGTGTCGGGAAGAATGGATCGCCCGCTTTGACAGCGACGACATCTGTAGCGCGACTCGTTTTGAAGAGCAACTGACCTATATCGCTGCGCATCCGGAAACCAGCCTGCTGGGTGGTCAGATCCAGGAATTCGAAACCCGTCGGGAAGACGCTTACGCTTCCCGTATTGTCCCGATGGAGCAGGCAGCAATTTACCAATTCGCCAAGAGACGCAATCCGTTCAATCACATGACGGTGATGTTCAGAAAATCGGCCGTCCTTGCTGCGGGCAACTATCAGAATGATCCGCTTTATGAAGACTATGCATTATGGATCCGCATGATTATGCAAGCACGGACAGTCGCCAATCTGCCATCGGTGCTGGTATATGCGCGGGCCGGCAATAATATGTTTCGCCGGCGCGGAGGCTGGAAATATGCCTGGAACGAAATTCGTTTCCAGTACGGGTTTTACCACAAGGGATTCCTCTCCCTGCCCCAGCTAGCAGTCAATATTGCCAGCCGGGTACCCGTCCGGCTGGTGCCGAATCAGGCTAGGTCTTTTATCTATCGGCGCGTATTGCGCCGACCGAACCAATAGCGCTATTTCAGGATGCCAAGCTCACGCAGGATGCGTCCACCGGCGGATCGCAGTTTACGCAAGGCGGGGCCTGTGCGTTCATTCTCATACAGCCGGTTGTAGCGCACCCACAGGCGATAGCCTCGTGACTCCAAAAAAGCCTGCTGCTGTGCAGTAGGTCGCGCGTCAGTCAATGCCTGGGCGCTTTCTTCCAATTGCTTTGCAAGCGTGTCAAGCCGGTAAGCATAATTGAGATTTCTATCCCTTGTGTCCTGCAGTTCTTCGTTCAGCATGCGATACCTTTCTGTCAGGCTGGCCAGCGACTCATTGACGGCCGTCATATCGGTTGCTGCATGTTCAATGGCTTGCAGATCCTGCGGATCTCGCACGCGCGATACGCTGCCGGGTTCCTCGTTTTCGTCCGGCTTGCCGTCGGTAAAGGTCACATTCGGAAATCGCGACAGGGAATAGTCATAGACCGCCTTATTTTTGAAATAGCTGCTGGGATGCATGGTCACTTTACATCCAAGAAGAGTGCCCAATATCGACATATGCAGCCGGTCAGTATAAACCAGCTCAAACTGCGACATCAGATCGACTAGTGGAGACAGCCGCCGGGTACACATCGCCTTATCGGCCCAGGAAATACCATTCCACAACAGAGACAGATCGTAATTATGAGTATAGTGCTCGGCACTTCTGGCTTCTTCATCTTCTCGGAACAGATTCAATCTGCCACTTCGATGTTCAAGTACATGAATATTAAATAATGAAAAATCGGTAGCAAAGGCCAAATCATGGCAGAGAAATACCCTACCCCGCATGCCTTTGATTGACTTCAAGTGCTCGTACGAAACCCGCTCTCTGGCAAATATAGTGATCTGACTGGCATATTTTTCGAAGAAAGCCTCAAAGCCTTTGACCGTACTGGGAAGAATCAGTGCTTGCCCTCCCCGTTCGAAAAAACCATCCAGTATTGTTGCGTAGTGACCCCAAAGGCCGTCGAACCAACCGCCACTGCCACCAACAATGATGTAATCCGTGTCGGGGATAGCACTGTCAACCATGGTATCCTGAGTTTTCGGACTCACGCCAATTTCATCAAAAAGACAGAGCGTTCCCAGACCGATCAACCCATCTCCGAAATTACCGGCACTGGACAAATAAATAGCATCATTCGCCACAAATTTTTTCAAATTGCTGATGAGTGGTTCGCACGCTATTACTTCGGCCCGAAGCTCTGCTCGTTTTTCTACGATACTGTCCTGTTCTGCAATGCTGGAATATTTATACATTTTTTGCGTCCGCCAAAAATATTTCTTTTACGTGTGTCAAATATGCTTTTTCGCTGTGGCGCTCAAGAATAAGAGACAGCGCATCCTTTCTCAATCGATCTACATCAATGGCATTGTCATATATTTTCCGGATAGCATCCATATAGCTGTCAGCCATTGCTACATCGTCAAAATTATTTTCAAGTAGGAGGCCCGTCTTGTTCCGCAGAACAATCTCATTGATTCCACCCACCTCCGGTGCAATAACCAGCAGACCGTCGGCCATGGATTCAAGCAATATATTGGGCAACCCGTCAAACCGGCTCGTATAAACCAGGGCGTCATAACCATCTGCATTCAGATCTGCAAACCGTTTGAATCCCCCTTTGTAATGCACATTCGGAAGCGCCACCATCGAATCGCTATTCCCCGTGAAAACACTGGTACCGTATACATCCAGAGAAATTTCAGGATCATAATCGAGCAATCTGGCTGCAATCAGCGCAATAAGCTCAGGCCTTTTCTGCCAATCCAAGCGCGACGCCCAAAGCAGACGTTTTTTTGGAAAAAACGGCGCCAAGCGGTCCGGTCGCAGCTGTGTCGTACATTTTGCGTACAAGGTGACAGTCTGTATGTGATTCAATTCAAGTTGCTGATTCGCATACCTGATAGAAGAAAATTGGTCCGAAATAACATGGGAAAGCTTCGATGCAAATTCAGAAATGAAGTAAAGCACGCTCCCATCGATAATGCGTGCACCGCCTACGAACGAAACAGACTCGCAGAAATAATAAAATACCGCCTGGTTATCCAGTTCAGCAGAAAATTTCTCATAGAAAGAAAACGCAAATGGGCATGCCTTGATATGCAATACACTTGCACTGGCCAGCGACTGGATAATTCGCAGCGTAATAATATTTATATCACTCAGTTGCCAACGAGAACAAATGTGGTAGAGATCGATAAAAGTACACTGTGGCGGCAACATATCCATTGCATGATCGTCGTACTTTTCTCCGGATATTATCAAAATCCGCTTGTTCGGATCCAATACCAGCAAGGCTTTGATAACATCGAGAATATATTTTTCGCCCCCACCGCGCGAGATAAAAGGAAACAACACGACGTCAGTGAACTGACTATTATCAAGGTCCTTTACTGCTTCGTAGTACGCACAACCAGGAGCAAGCGGCCCACCCTTGGCATAACCTACGTTAATGTGTCTTATACTTTCGTAGTCTATTTTTGGTTCTATGTAGTTTGCAGCTGCTATCGATTCGAGCAAGACCTGAGACGATAAAATTTGCTGACGCAGATGTTCACTATTGAGACCATCAAACCATTTTCGACCATCAACGATTCGAAAGCCGTCGGCACATTGCCGAACAAATTCCCGAGGCATAAAAAAACGAGAAAACGGGATGATGCGACCATGGGAATTGGTCATGATACTGTTGCGACGTTGCCGGTAAAAAAGAATAGTATCTTTGGCCACATCAAATCTGTAGCCCTCAGCGGCCGCCTCGCAATTGAAGTGCCAGTCTTCAAAAGCCTTCAGACCACCCCGTGCATCAATGAAGGGTAATTGCGCGAATACAGATTTATGGCACCCGATACGGGAAACATAGGGATTGGCACCGAACAGCATTATGTTCGTCACTTCCTCGCTCGACGTATACTGCGCCCAATACGTGCGATCGCCAAAGGAATAGACATGTTCGGGACATATGATTGTGTTATTCCCGTGCTCAAGCAACGCAGCGTGCATCTGGACGAAAAAATTATAGGACACCAGGTCATCGCCATCTGCCGTCGTAATATATTCCCCGCCCGCCGCTGCAATACCATCATTGCGCGACAGCCCCAATGAGCGGTTACTTACGTGCAGAACTTTGAACGAGTCGAACTCTGAATAGTCGGCTTTTTCGACCCACTTGCGCGTAGCATCGTCGGCGCTGTCCAGCACCAGAACAAGTTCGGAGGTAAGCCCTTTATAGCGGGCAAATTCTGCCGCCTGGGCAAGCGAGCGCAACGTCCTTTTCAGGTATGGCGCCTCGTTGTGTAAATTGAGAACAATTGAATAATCAATAGTCATGTACTTCCCGTTACGCCTCAGTAGAAAAACAATGAACGGTTTTTGTCGTTGCTATTGGCTGCCAGCAACCCGTAAACCGTTTCATGCCAACGGCCAATATGCCCGTATCATCGAGCGCCATACCCTGTCAGCATTGTCTTGACCGTCAGAAAAATTATATAAATATCCAGAGCAAAAGAGGCATTCTTGATGTAATAAAAATCATGTTCTATCTTGATCTGCGTTTCGTCGACATCGGCCGCATAACCGGACCGAACCTGTGCCCAGCCAGTGATGCCGGGCTTGAGCACGTGCCGATAGCTATAGAACGGGATAAGCTCGTCAAACTGTTCAACAAAACTGGGCTGCTCCGGGCGCGGACCGATCAGGCTCATTTCGCCACGAATCACGTTTATGTACTGCGGCAATTCGTCAATGCGCAGCATCCTGATAATACGCCCCACCCGGGTAATGCGACCGTCGTCTTCCCTTGCAAAGGCCTCGGTCGTGTCGCCCGTACAGGCCATGCTACGAAACTTGTACACGGTAAAGGGCCGATTGCCGCGACCAATGCGAGTTTGGGTATACAGGATCGGACCAGGGCCGTCCAGCCGGATACACACGGCGGTGACAGCGCACACAATAAGCACCAGCGGCAAGGTAAGCAGGACAATAATAATATCAAACAGGAACTTCAAACGTTCATAGTTGCGGCTGGGCAACAGGGACCCGATATCGTTTTCGGACATTTTACGGATCGATACCCGACCGGTGAGCGACTCCAGCAAATGCTTGGCATTGTAGACGGCGGTGCCCTTGAGCACACAACGGGTCAGAAAGCGCTCCCAGGTGCCGTCAATGGCATCGAAATCGGCTACCACACCGTCATAGCGGATTTCCTGGAGATCTGGCGCCTTGAGAATACGCGCGTCGATGAACGGGATTTTGGTCAGTTCGGCGGCGCGCCCCATATCGATGACCGCCAGTTTGACCTTTTTCAGGTGCTGCAGCGCCAAAAATTCAATATGCAGCCAGAACAACGCCACCATACCACTGGCAAATAACAGATATCGTGATACTTCCAGGCGAAACAGCAATACGATCAACGACAGGATCAGATAGATCGCCAGAACCTGTGGCGCGACCAGTGCGGCGTTGCGCCCACCAGGGTAACGGGTCAGCAAGCGGAAGACTGCTACGTTGGATAGGACCAGCGCAAGCGTGGTGACTGCCGCCGCCGTAACCTGCCCATTGTCGGGAGACCAGACCGCCCTCGGCCCCCACATCAGCACGTAAGGCAACGCAACGCAAAGTCCCCAGCCGATCGCTATTGAGAACACCCGTGAGAACAGGAGTTGCTCAAAAAAACGGTCAAATCGGCGGGTAGGAATTAGTTCATTCACGTTTCAGGACTGGTCCATAATAATATACGACACGCATTACACTACGGATCGGA
>JBOIGK010000543.1:0-4572 GCA_050742695.1 Advenella sp.
CTAGTAGCCCTTTCCGTAAAAGATCTACCGGATTCAATCCCCATTGTTGTAGTGCATCAGACTCAATTTCATCAAACTGATATCATTGAACGCTTTCATGATGCGGCACATGCGCTTTTGCACGCTCCCAGCAGTTCTTCAACTGACATTGCATCCGGCAACAGCGAGGTCATTAAAAAATTCTGATCCCGGAAAGATTGCTTGTAGCCAGCCTCCAGTAGCGTAATGCACGCGGATAATGTCGGACACGGCACGTCACTGACCTGGGCCAGACGCTCCAAAAAGACCAATCCAAACGGCACGTCCTCCAGCACATAGCGATGTGCCAGAAGACTTGGGCCCAGTGGGCCAGCACCTCGTTCTTCGATCGCCTGTGCCATCTCATTGAGTGGGCCACCTTTCACGTGATAGGAACGTTCATAGTGCTGCGCAAGCGTAGGCAATGCAAATCCCAATCGGCGCGCCAGCGCCAAGCGTTCTCGGTCCAGTGCCTCTGCCATATTGGCAACCACGCCAGTAAAGTTTCCAAAAAGTTGCCAGGCCTCTCCCCTATCCATCCGGGTTAGGTTGGGAATCACTTCTGCAGCGTGCGCGATCGGGTTAATGTTAGCCAGTGTGCTGGCCAGCAAATTGTCCGTGAGCAAAAATCTGTCGCCGAAAAATTGTTGGCAATCGACATAAGCGCTTTGAGTCCCGATCACGTGATCCTGCGCGCTGAGTTCATCGCCTGCTTCGGTTGCAACCACACTGCGAGCCGGGAGCCAGGCCATATCGATCCGGTCACGCAATGCATTGATATGCAAGCGTCCATCAGGCAGAAAATGGGCTGTTGTGAGCGTAGTGCCCCAGCCGACTGTCGTTACACGAATATTATTTGCTGCTGCCATGTTCTTGATCCACAGCGGCACCAGCGAGAGTGCACCGCTGACAATGATGGTTTGGCCATCCTGCCAATGTGGCCCCGCAGACGTCAGTACTTGCTGGTAGAGGGATGCGGGTAAACAAACGAAGATATGAGAGTAATCAGACAGTGAATCGAGACTGCTCAGGCGATCGACCGCGATCGACGCACTGACGGCCCCTACGCACTCGAACTGCGCCTTACCTGCCTCCAGCTTTAAACGACTGGCCGTCGGAGACCACATTGCGACAGGGATACGCCGTGCACTCAGAAATGCAGCCGTGGCGCAGCCGATAGCCCCGGCACCCAGAATCAGGACGCGGCAAGCACTTTGTTTCATGTCATTTCACCGTGATATTGCGTTCGTCGATAATCTTCCCCCAACGCACGCTCTCGCTGGCCGTATAGTCTCGTAACTGGTCGGGGGTCGAACCTATCGTCACCACGCCCTGCTGCTGCAATTTTTGTTGTAGCTTTTCATCATTAATTGCTTTAACTGTCGCAGCATTAAGTCGATGAACTACAGCTGCCGGCGTTTGTGCAGGGACAAACAAACCGAAGGTGGTCGTAACTTCAAAGCCTTTCACTCCGGATTCCACAACGGTTGGCACCTCAGGCAGAAGTGTCGATCTTTTATCGCTGGATACAGCTAATGCCAAGAATCGGTTCGAACTCAGAAAAGGGAGCGATACGCCCAGATCAAGAAAGGCCATATCTACTTCACCAGTCATCACCGCGCTTGCTGCGGGCGCACCTCCTTGGTAAGGAATATGAGTCATTTGAATGCCGGTCAGGGACATCAACAGTTCAGCGGCCAGATGACTAGTGGACCCCTGCCCGCCCGAAGCGAAGTTCAGACGACCAGGACGTTCACGCGCAATATCCAGAAATTGCTCCAACGTTGCCACCTTCAAAGCGGGATTGACCGCCAAGACTAGAGGACTGGCAGCAACCAACGACACCGGTGCCAAGTCCTTCTCGTGCTGGTATGGCAATTTCTTGTAAAGATGCGGCCCAATAACAAACGTACTATTGGACGCAAGAATGGCAGTATGGCCATCGGGCCGTGCACGAACAGCCTGAGCATGAGCGATCGTGCCGCTGGCGCCTGCCCTGTTCTCCACAACGATTGATTTTCCCAACTCTTTCGATAGGACGGTTCCCAACTGACGTGCTAGCAGATCCACTGCTCCACCCGGAGACCATCCGACAATCAGGTTAATGGGCTGCACAGGATATACGGCCGGCTCTGCCGAGGATTGCGCACCGGCGCTACGGCCGAAAAACACACAAAGCAGGATCACGAAAAACACTAAACCAGCATTACTCCGCATCATCACAAGCTACCTTCAAAATATTGGAGATAGCAGTGTAGCAACACTACCCTTGCCTATCCATCAACAGTTATTCACGGCGTATTAACTTGCGGTTGACAATGGCCTGAGCCTGATTTAGAAAATTCATCTGTTCTGCAGTCCAGCAACGCGTCAATCCTTGCGCAATTGCCCGTCAAGCATTCTAAAAATATTAGATGAATTGTTCTGTTTCAATGCCTCAGGAAGCAATTGATCCGGCATATCCTGATAACACACGGGACGTAGGAAGCGATCAATAGAGGTCGCACCTACCGAAGTGAACATGGCATTGGAACTGGCGGGAAACGGCCCACCGTGTACCATGGCATGGCAAACTTCGACACCAGTAGGAAAGCCGTTAACCAAAATACGGCCTGCTTTGCGCTCAAGTAGCGGCATCAAGCGGGCTGCTGCGGCATAATCGGCGGGCTCGATTTGCAAGGTGGCAGTCAGTTGTCCCTCTAAAGCTTCAGTAATCTGCAAAAGCTCGTCCATATTCCTGGCGCGAACAATAATGGTGGCCGGTCCGAACATTTCGTCATGCAGATCCGGACTCTCCAGGAACCGGGCAGCATCTGTCGCGTACAGCGCAGCACGTGCGGCATTCGGTTTACCACCCGCTTCTTGACCCATACCGACTGTTTGCACCCCGCTTATCATTTGCACCTTGGCATTGCCTGCGTCGAAGGCTTCATGAATCGGGCCAGTCAGCATGGTTTGTGCTTCTTTGCCGTGCACGGCCTCGGTGGCTGAGTGTATGTACTGCTCAAGCTCTGGGCTGTCGATCGCCAAGACCAATCCAGGATTGGTGCAGAACTGGCCTGCCCCCATTGTCAGTGAATCGACCAGACCACGCGCAATTTCAGCACCACGCAGGTTCAGTGCTGACGGCAGAATAAAAACCGGATTGATACTGCTCATCTCGGCGTACACGGGAATGGGTTCAGCCCGATTGCGGGCGATATGCATCAATGCCAATCCGCCCTGGCGAGAACCCGTGAATCCCACAGCTTTGATAACAGGATGAGCGACAAGCTGTTCACCCACTTCACGCCCCTTCCCGAAAAGCAGCGAGAAGACGCCTTCGGGCAGTTGATGCTCACTTACTGCCTTCTGTATTGCGCGTCCTACCAGTTCCGACGTACCCAGATGGGCACTATGGGCTTTGACGATGACAGGTGCGCCGGCAGCCAGAGCCGAGGCGGTATCTCCGCCAGCAACGGAAAAAGCCAATGGGAAATTACTGGCGCCGAAGACGGCAACCGGCCCTAAGGGGATTTTGGCCAGTCGCAAATCAGCACGCGGTAGCGGTTGACGATCCGGTTGAGCAGTGTCAATAGTGGCAGACAAAAAGTGTCCATCACGCACCACTTGGGCAAACAGGCGCAGTTGGCCGACTGTGCGGCCACGCTCGCCTTGCAGCCGTGCAATAGGCAGGCCAGTTTCAGCATGTGCCCGTTCCAGCAGAATGTCGCCGATTGCCATGATGTTGTCGGCGATCGATTCCAGGAAGGCGGCGCGACGGCTTAATGGCAAATTGCGATAATGATCGAACGCCTCCTGAGCCAGCTGTGCTGCGCGTTCGACCTCTTGGGGACCGCCGAGGTTAAATACAGGTTCTGGGATATCAGTATTGGTGGTGGGATTGAATGCAAGTTGGCTGCCAGCGTTTCCACGTACAGCACTTGCACCAATAAGCATCTCGCCATTTAAGACCATGTTGTTCTCCATGACAGGTTTTCCGGGATATCCCGACGCCACGGCCGGGATAACTTTGTATTGCAGTTGTGGTTAACGATTATTGCAAGTCGTTAACACTGTCGATCAGATCCTTGAGCATTTCTTTTTCTTGCGCGTCCAGATTCGTCAATGGCCAGCGTACCGGGCCAGGCGTGCGTCCGACTAGTTCCACCCCTGCTTTGATAGCTGAAACGGGATAGCCGGGTTGACGGTCGCGGATCTGCACAAACGGGAAGAAAAATCGTTCCAGTATTTCGTCCATGGCCGCGTTATCGTTGGCTTGCAAGGCGTTATAGAAACGCACAGCCATGCCTGGTACAAAATTGAATACGGCTGAAGAATATGTCGTCAGGCCAATGCCATTGAAGCCTTGCGCGAACAGCTCATGAGTGGGCATGCCCCCTACATAGCAAAGGCGCTCGCCCAGCTTGGCAGTGATATGGCGCACCAGATCCGTTTTGCCTGTACCGTCCTTGAAACCAATCAGGTTTGGACACGCATCGGCCAGACGGGCAATCGTATCGGCAGTAGCGACTGAATTGGCCCGGTTGTACACTATTACGCCCAGTCCGGTGG
>JBOIGK010000544.1:0-7915 GCA_050742695.1 Advenella sp.
GCTCGGCACCCGATATAGCTGGTCAGAATATTGCCAATCCGATTTCCCAGATTTTGTCGGCAGCCATGTTGCTGAACTGGTATGGGCAGCGCAACCAGGCGCCACGGTTCACACACGCCGCAGATGCCATTTTCCAGGCCATTGCCGATTCCATTGCATCCGGTAACGTAACGAAGGATCTTGGCGGAAAATTGGGCACCAAAGAAGTCGGACAATCGCTGGTTCAACTGTTGGCGGCCGGTGGCATGGTGTCCCGAGCGCCTTCTGGCGTTTGACCAAAGTATAAGTGGCTAAATATGTCTTTTATTCATGAGCTGGCCTGCGATTGTCATGTACATGTGATCGGTCCGCGTGAGCGCTATCGGATGCTGGAGCGCCGGCCTTATACGCCGGCCGAAGCGGACCTGCATGCGTTGCGGCAGCACATGGGCAGATTGTCGCTGGGTCGGGCTGTGATTGTACAGCCCAGCGTGTATGGGACAGACAATGGGTGCCTGATCGATTGCCTGGACGCTGTGCCAGGTAAATTTCGCGGTGTCGTCGTGCTGGATCGCGATGTGACTGATGAACAACTGGCGGCGATGACCGTCAAAGGGGTCATCGGGCTTCGCATCAATCTGCAGAGCACGGGGGGCGGTAATATGACCCAGACGATCGATGCCATTCGGTACTGGGCGAGCAGACTGGCAGGAACCGGCTGGCATATTCAGATATATGCGGGGTACCAGGTAATCAATGACGTGCTGGCGCAATTGGGCGTGTTGCCGATTACCCTTGTCATTGATCACTTCGGGTTGATTACGCCCGGGCTTGCTTTGGACCAGCTTCGTGCCAGCCAACTATATAGACGCCTGGCCAGTGGCGACGTGTATATCAAGCTGTCCGGCGCCTATCGGGTGGGCGCTGCTGGCGATGCAGATCGAATTTCGGGGCTTGCTCACGCATTACTTGCCGCCAACCTTGAAAGGGCTGTGTGGGCCAGCGACTGGCCGCATACCAACCGGCAGCCGGGGAAACTGGCCACGCAGATCAGCGCATACCGCGATGTCAGCCCGGATCTGCTGGCGAGGGAGCGCTTGCAGTGGCTGTTGACAGATGATATTGCTTATAAAGTTCTTGTAGAGAATCCCGCGCGGCTCTATCGTTTCGGCTGCATGACAGATCCAGGGAAAAATGGCTAGTTATTCTATAAAATACAGGACATTATCTGTTTCCTATATAAAGAATCGGCCAATGAGCGCGCAGCGTAGTCCTATAGACATCAATCACCAAGGGTCTTATATGCAAAGGAAGTCATGCCCTACGATCTAGCAGATCGCCTGGTAATTGGCGTGGCCTCCAGTGCCGTATTTGACCTGAGCGATTCTGACTCGGTCTTCAAACGCGAAGGTGAGGAAGCCTATCGCAAATTCCAGGAACACAATCTTAATAATCCGCTGCCCAAGGGGATTGCTTTTCCTTTTGTAAAAAGGCTGCTCTCGCTTAATCATATGCGGCCCGATCCCGAAGATCCGTTGGTCGAAGTGATATTGTTGTCGCGAAACGATCCGGATACGGGATTGCGGGTGATGAAAACGATCGAACATTATGGGCTTGGTATCACGCGTGCCATTTTCATGCAGGGACGCTCGCCCTATGAGTATATTCCTGCGCTGAACATATCGTTGTTTTTGTCCGGCAACAAGTCTGATGTAGATGCGGCAATTCGCGCGGGATATCCTGCCGGGCATGTGTTGGATTCAAAATTTGATGATGATGAACAGGATCACGCCTTGCGCATCGCATTTGACTTTGATGGCGTGCTTGCCAGTGATGAGTCTGAAAGCATTATGCAAGCCTCGGGATTGAGCGATTTTCATGCTCATGAAGTGGCAAACGTCATGAACTCGCATGGTCCCGGTCCGTTACGGGATTTTTTGATTAAGATAGCAAAGATTCAATCCATTGAAGAGCAATTCAAAAAACAGAACCCCGACTACGAGAACCGGCTAAGAGTATCGCTGGTTACCGCCAGAAATGCGCCGTCGCACGAACGGGCACTTAATACCCTGAAAGCCTGGGGCGTAATGACCAATGATGCTTTCTTTCTTGGCGGCATTGCGAAAAAACATGTGTTGGGTGTCCTAAAGCCACATATCTTCTTTGACGATCAATCGGCGCATCTGGAGCTGACCAGCTCGCTTGTTCCGTCGGTGCATATTCCATTTGGCATAACCAACAAGGATGTCGTCGCAGCGCCTGAAACACCCAAAACCTGATCGGGAATCTATTTCTGATTTGGAATAAGGTACGGCTTGGCAGCGGAGCATGTCATATGGGACATCGCCATATCCATAGACCGTGGTCAAAGCCCCACAATCAAGACCCATAACTGTGGTCGCAGGCCAGAAAAAGCAATTATCTTTCTGACCTGTGTGTGACAGATTTTATTGTTTGACGTGCATAATCAAACCGGCGCTATACGACTACTGTATTCCTTCAGCATGCGCCAGGGTCGTCTCGCTGTCCAGGGGATAAATGGGGCGGGACAAATGCCTGAACGGGAAAATGTCATAGTCTGAGCTGCAAACGCCCGGACCGGCAATCAGGATGATATGTTTGGCGTCTTGTTCAAATCCCGCTCTGAAATGCTGGCGCGATTTAATCAGCACATATTTCTTGCTGAAAGGGTCAATGCCTGCGTGGGTAAATACGCCCACATCATAGGGTTCCTGGGGCTTTTCCGATACAAATATAGTCACGCCCTTGCTCTCCAGAACCACGGTACGACCCAGGCTGAGCCACATCCCGGTAAACATGGGGCCAGTAATCTGAAAATTGCCATCCGTAATATTGACTATTTTGCCGGTGATTCGAAGTGGCTGACCTTTGAGTTCGAGTTCGGGCATATCCGTTTTCCCGCCCAGATCGATCGTTACTGTTTCCCCGATTCCCGACTTGATGAGCGTATCCACTGCCTGCGGATCCCAGATCGGTCCGGCAACCACATCTGTCAGTTCCTGTTTCATGACTTCTTCCAGAACGGCCATGACATCTGTGACGCCGCCCGCACCACAGTTGTCGCCATGATCGACAAGAATGACCGGGCCTTCCTCCAGCTGCTTTGCCTTGGCAATGGAGGTTGACAGGGGCTCTACGTCGTATACAAAATCCTGTTTCCTGGACCATGCCATATCGCACAACTCATTGAGCAACACCTGCGCCTGAGCAGTTTTGTTTTTTTCGGCAACGATCACCACCGATAGGCCGACATGGGGGATATCGGCCAGCGGGAATCCACCGAAAACGGACGCATTCAGCACCACACCGTCAGCCTCGGCCTGCATGGCCTTGTCCATGATGTCCTTCATGGGTTGGCCGGACGGCGTTTGCTTGAGCATATGCGTCAGCATCGGCAGACGGCGCCAGAGAATGGTGGTTTCCAATTTCTCAGACAGAATTCTTTTGAGCGTGCGTCCTGCTCTTTCCCCGGTCTCATAGATGTCTACATGAGGATAGGTGCAGTAACCCGTAATCACCGTTGCATTACGAATGAGCTCATCACTGAAGTTCGCATGAAAGTCCAGGGAAACAATGACCGGCACGTGTTCAGGGATGACCTGCCGGATACGGCGCAGTAATTCGCCTTCGGCATCGGGGTAACCTTCGGCCACCATGGCCCCGTGCAGATCCAGCAATACGGCATCACAGCCTTGTTTTACAGTAGCAATAACGGTATCGGCAATATGTTCGAATGCGGCTTTCTGTACAGTGCCGCTGGGTACCGAGTTGGCAAGGATGGAGAAGACTACTTCGGCGTCCAGTGAGGCGGCCAGATCCAGATAGGCCGCTGCTGCGCTGTTAGTGTTCTCACACAATTGCCTTGCAGGCTCGCCATAAGCGGGGCCATCCGTTTTTGTTCCGCGACAGAACGAATGCAATTGTGTCTGGATAGGTGAAAAAGTATTTGTCTCGTGTCGGACCAATGCTACGACCACTTTCATGCTGTTACCTTGTTTGCTTGAGGTTATTACTGTTTTTCCAGGCCGGAGGCTTCGACCAGTTTTTTGTACCGCTGGGTTTCTTCAAGAATGAACTTGCGGCTTTCAGCCGGCGGCGTCAATACGGCCTCATAGGCAAACAGATTCAATGCGTCCGTAAAATCCTTGTCATGTTCTCCCTTCTTGAGCGCCTGATACAGCTTTTCGAGTATCTCCGGCGGTGTGCCATTTTTTACCACGACTGAAAGATTCGATTTGACGGTCAGCGCTTTGGGATCGTCATAGGATTGTGTCTGAAGGGAGGGGATTTTCTTCAACGGTTGTGACTGCAGAACGGCCAGCGGTTTTACTTTACCGCCCTCGTAATAGGACATGGAAGAGCCTGCGACATCAATATGGGCCGTGGTGATGCCGCCAATCAGATCCGAGACGGCCGGTGGCGAGCCGCGGTAAGGAATGATTTCGAAATCAAGCTTGTTTTCTTTTTTCCATTTATCCAGCGCCAGGTAAGCCGAACCGCCAATGGTGTTCACGCTGATGGAAGCCTTGTTCGGATTTTCAATAATGAATTTTTTCAGCTCTTGCACTGAATTGAACGGACTGTCTTTGTTTACGATGAGCCAGTGGGCGTAGGTATTGAGTACCGTAACGCTGGTGAAATCCTTGTCACCGTCATAGCGTGGCTCCTTCAATAGAAAATTATTGATATTCAATGTGTTGTCACTGGCTACGAACAATGTGTAACCGTCGGCCTTGTCCTTCAGGACCGACAGTGCTGCCGGAATAGTGCCGCCGCCCGCAATATTTTCCACGACAGCGTTGTTGCCCAGGTTTTCAGACAGTTTCTTGGCAACCAGGCGCCCAAGAATGTCGGCGGAGCCGCCGGCCGGATATGGAACAACGACGCGAAATGGTTTGGCATTGGGCCAGTCTGAATCGGCGGCTTGAGCCGGTAAGCTGGTGAGTGCGACAAGGGCCACCGATGCGTAAAGCAATGATTTCAAGAGTCTCATTTTGTCTCCATTTGTGGAACGAATTATTTAATAAACTGGAATTTGCAGTTTAAATTCACTATTTAGATATGTCTAATATATAATTTATCTAATATCCATTTATTTTAAATATGGTTTTCATGGACGAACATCAGCTGCGTTGCTTTGTGACGGTGGTGGAAACCGGCAACCTGTCGAAAGCCGCCAGGCTTTTGAATATGACTCAACCGCCGCTGAGCATATTGATCCAGAAGCTTGAGCAGTCTCTGGACGTCACGCTGTTTAACCGGCAGAAGAACCGGCTTGTATTGAGTGAACCGGGCAGGCTTTTTTATATCAGGGCCAAAGACATTCTGGCCTCCTTCAAGACATTGCGGCACGACGTCAAGAATAACGCCGCCGGCACTGAAGGCAATGTATCCATAGGCTGCTCAACGGCGGCAAGTCTTTTCATTCTGCCACTTGTGATGCAGCGCATCCAGCAGGAACAGCTCAATATCACGGTGAATGTCCGGGAAGGAGCAAGCTCCTATATTTTGAATTGCCTGCGTGGTAATGAGCTTGATGCAGGAATTATCAGGACACGTTTTCAGTCGGAAGATCTGGTGATGCGTACCCTCATGACGGAACCGCTGATGCTCACGGTCGCACAAGATCATCCTTTGGCAAACAGGCAGGACGTGACGCTTTTGGATCTGGCGCAGGAGAATTTCCTTTTACACTCCAGCACCGACAGCAATGGCATACGCGAGCATATTCTGGAAGCCTGCAGCACAGTGGGCTTTAATCCAAAGATTATTTATTCCGGAAACGAGACACTGCCCATGTTGATGATGATTGAGCGCGGCATTGGCATCGGCTTTGCGCCCAAAATGTTTGAAAAAATCTTTATTGGCCGCAACGTTAAGTTCATTGAGTTGCTGCAGCCAAAGTTGACCAGCCAATTGAACCTGGTAACGGTGAAGTCACGTGCTGAGTCAGCTGTTACAACGCGGTTTTTGAAAATTGTGTCGAAGGTGTTGGCGGTTTAGAAAACATGCCTTTTTTCGAAAGCGGCACGGTGACTGAACCGGAATCCAATAGTGTGAAATTCAATTTCAAATCACATTTCGGATTTCCCTGGCCGTATCCTGCAATAGTGGCAGGATGTGCTGAATTAAATATTGCTTGGTTGTCTTGGCCGTCGGCGAGACGATGTTAATAGCCGCAACGACTTTTGCCTGGCGGCCGTAAATAGGCACCGCGAGCGCATGCACTCCCAATTCGTGCTCCTCGCTGGAATAACACCAATCCCGCTCCTTGATCGTGCGCAACAGTTTCAGGAATTTGGCATTGTCCGTCAGGGTCAATTTGGTGATTCGTTGCAGCGGGTAATGCGTCAGCCACTTCAACTGTTCCTCCGGTGTCAGATGGGCCAGCAAGGTTTTTCCGGCAGACGTTGCATGAGCGGGCAGGCGGTTACCCAGGGTCAGCCCATAGGGATTGACCCGGTCTTCCTGCTGCGACGCTGCACTTCTGGCAATGGTGATCGCTTCATAGCCGTCGAGCACCATGACCGAATAGATCAGCGAAGTCTGGTTGGTCAGTAGGTTCAGCAGCGGTTGCGAGACTTTAGGCAGCGTTGCGCCACCGATATAAGAGCCGGAGAATCGCAATACTTTTGGCGTGAGATAAAAGTAGTGCCCGTCGGACTCCACATATCCCAGATATTCAAGCGTCAGTAAATGCCGGCGGGCGGCGGCGCGTGTCATACCGGTTCTTTCCGCTGCCATCGAAATATTCATGCGATGGCGCTCCGACCCGAAACTGTCCAGAATTGCCAGCCCCTTGCTGATGCCTGCGACAAAATCTTCATGTCGAATAGTCTTTTTATTTTGCGGATTCTCGATAAGCCGCTTTTGGTTATCGGCCCTTTCATTTGGATCAGTCAGTTTGCGCTCTCCATAAGGGATTGCCCTAGGTTTGTTCGATAATTATACATTTTGTTCGATTATCGAACAAAAATTGTAAAAAGTAGCTGGAAAATGGGTGCGAAACCATAAAAAATGACAGGTAGATAATTAAACGAAACCTACCGGCAAACTCACCAGAACGACCTATGCTGCGCTTGGATACAAGGCGTAGTGCCTGATGCCCGGTTAGAACTGTTACGCACACATTGGAGACATCTGATGATTCATAAAATCGCCGCCTCGCTGGCGGATACGCTTTCGCAGATTCGCGATGACGCCACGCAGCTGGAGCGAGCGTAGCCATGAGTCGTCTATATGCCGGTCTGTTTTACCAGAAAGAAGTAACTGATATTTTCAGTGACAACTCACTGTTGAAGTATCTGATAGCGACTGAAGTTGCACTTGCCAAGGCGCAGGCGTCGTTGGGGGTAATTCCACAGACCGCCGCGCAACACATTGAGCAGATTTGCACGACCCAAGGCCTTGAAAACCTGGATATGGATGCATTGGCAACTGCAAGCGGACTAGCAGGCAATATTGCCATTCCGTTTGTGAAACAGTTGACTGCCCTTGTCAGGGAACGTGATGAGCAAGCGTCACATTATGTCCATTGGGGCGCAACCAGCCAGGATATCCTGGATACCGCCTGCATTTTGCAATGTCGTGATGCCTTGAATATTATTCAGGCGCAGCTTGAACAGGCCTATGCTACGGCGCTTGCACAGGCAAAGACCAATCGCCATCAGATTATGATGGGACGTACCTGGCTGCAACAAGCTTTACCCATTACCTTTGGTCATAAACTCGCACGCTGGGCGTCGGTATTCAAACGTGATTTGACCCGAATCGAAAACATGAGGGCACGAGCGCTGACGGCGCAACTGGGTGGTGCCGTGGGTTCGCTGGCGTCATTAAATGATCAGGGTTCTGCTGTGGTCACCGCTTTTGCCAAGCAGTTGAATCTGACTGCGCCAATATGTACCTGGCATGG
>JBOIGK010000545.1:0-30614 GCA_050742695.1 Advenella sp.
GGGTATATCCGTCAGCGGTCGACCGGGCGGCCGCTTCCATGCCGATGATGCCTCCGGCACCGGGTTTGTTTTCCACAACCACGGTCTGTTTCAACTGCTCGGCCAATCCGCTGGCAACCAGTCGGGCCAGCGTGTCGGTAAGGCCACCGACGGCAATAGGGGCGATCAGTTTGATGGCGTGGTCGGGGTAAGCAGCGGCGTTTGCCACGCCCGACGCGCTGGTCAGCACGATTCCCGTCAATAGGGATGTCAAGGTTTTTCTAAGCAAGGTATGTCTGCCTGGGTCAGTTTGATTGCCGGCTTTTCTTGGGGAGTTCATTTGCGCTTTCCGGGATGAATGTTCATTGTCTTTGCGATTATTTCAAGCATGATTTCATTTGCGCCACCGCCAATGCCTGTCTGTCGCAGGTCGCGGTAGGCGCGGGAGATCCAGTTCTCGGACATCACGCCTTGCCCGCCCCAGTATTGCAGGCATTCAGACGGAATTTTCATGGACAGTTTGCCTGCCAGGTATTTTGCCATGGACGCCAGTTGCGTGATGTCCTTGCCTCCGAGGTACTGTTCAATGGCGCGATACAAGAGCGAGCGAAGGGCTTCGATCTCGGTCTGCACTTCTGCCATCTTGTGATAGACAACCTGGTTTGACAATACGCTCTTTCCAAACACCTGCCGTTGGCCGGTGTATTCAATGGTTTGCTCGACGGCGAGCTCCATGGAGCGCAGGCAGCGGGCAGCCACAAACATGCGCTCTTCCTGAAATTGCTCCATTTGATAGATGAAGCCCATATTTTCGTCGCCAATACGGTTGCTGACCGGAACGCGGACGTCATCAAAGAAGAGTTCTGCGGTATCGGACGCCCGCAGTACCATTTTGTCGAGTTTGCGAGAGACACTGACGCCGGGCGACTTGAGCGGGACAATAATCAGCGATTTATTTTTATGTGTGCTCTTTTCCTGCGAGGTATTGCACAGAAGGCATATCCAGTCACCCTGGACACCGTTTGTGATCCACATCTTCGATCCGTTGATGACGTAGTCGTCGCCGTCGCGGCGTGCCCAGGTCTTGATCCGGGAAACGTCTGATCCTGCCGAGGCTTCGCTGACGCCGATACAGCCGACCAGGTCGCCTGAGATGGTTGGCGCCAGGTATTCTCTTTTGAGCGAGTCGGTGCCGTGCCGCGCCAGGGCCGGCGTACACATCGTACTTTGCACACCGATTGCCGAAGTCAGTCCACTGGATCTGACTTCGCCCAGCGTTTCCGCGAAAACCATTTCATAGCTGAAATCCAGGCCCATTCCACCGTATTCTTCAGGTTTTCCGATACCCAGCAGTCCGGCCGAGCCCAGTGCCTTCATCACCTGATGGGCCGGAAACATCTGGTCTGCTTCCCAATCATCAAGGTAGGGATCCAGATGTTCGGCGATGATGCGTCGCGTGGTGCGCTGCAGCTCATTGTGTTCGTGCGTAAATTGCATATCTTGTCTCCTTTTTTTTGCTATTTTTTTTCGTTGTTTGGCTTGCGCTATTTTTTGTTGGTCAGTCGAACATGGCCGCCGATCAGCTGCAGGCCATGCTGGTCCTTGATCCATACTTCATATTCATTGGCATTATCCTGGCTGCGCCTGCCACCGGCCACGATCGTGCCACCGGCATATAGCGGTTTCAGAAAGCGTACGTCCAGATCAATCCGCTTGAGGACTTCCTTGTCGAACGTGCGGGCCAATGATTTCCAGATCAGGTTAAGCGACAGTGTTCCGTGCGCGATGGTGTTGCCCATGGGCGTGGTTGCCGCGAATGCGGGATCCACATGCAGGGGGTTGAAGTCATCGGTCAATTCCGCATAGATATTGATGTCCTCCTGAGAAACCGTCATGGAAACTTCTTCCAGTTGTTCAATCATTCTGTATGCTCCTCATTGTGCCCAGATCAGGCTCATCTTGCCGATGTAGACTGTCCTGCGGTCTGCGCCGAAACCGGTGACTTCCAGATCAATGTAGTGCCGGCCTCGTTTGATTTGCTTGTCAATGCAAACGATTTGTGAACTCACGGTATCTCCCACCTGTGGAAGCTGCTCAATAGCCAGTATTTGGCGCGCGTGTATATTGCCGGGAGGGCGGGGTGTGACCACTTTCAGGAAGGCACGCATCATGAGCGCGATGCAAAGGCCCGTCTGTTGTGCAACCTTGTCCCGTTCGCTGGAGCCAAATAGCTGCTCCCATGTCGATGCCAGGCTGGCATCCATCGGCTCTGCCCATTCACCCAGTACGGCGCCCGGCATAAATGAGTCGTACGTAAAGATATCGTTCATGCGGCCTCCATGCAGGCAATTGGAAATAGTCCGTCCGGGCGCGCTTCGAAGCCGATGCGAACCGTCTTGCCAATGGCAACGTTGGTGTCGGTTCCATCGCGGACATTGACCATGAGGCGAAAACCTTCATTCATATCGATTAGGGCGATCACGTAAGGGGTATCTCCTTTGAAGGCGGCGGTAGGGGCGCGATACACGGTGGTATAGCTGAGCACCACACCCAATCCGGATGCGTCTTTCCAAAGCAGATGGCGGCCATGGCAATGTGCGCAAACACTTTTGGGTATCAGTTGCACGGTGCTGCAATCCTGACATTGCTGATAGCGGATCATCTGTTGCTGACAACCTTCCCAGAACGGCAGATTGTCGGCAGTAGGGCGAAAAGCAGGTTTTTCCATGTCAAACGGCTCCCAAAACCAGTGAACAATGAGCAGAGAGGATGCCGCCGTCTCCATGAACGAATGCGAGGCGCGCATCGTCGACTTGTCGCTGCTGGGCGTGTCCGCGTAGTTGATGCACGGCTTCCACCGCATGGAACATGCCTCCGGCGGCACCCGAATGGCCGTATGACAGTAAACCCCCATGCGTATTGCACGGAAGCGACCCGTTCAGGCCCAGTTCGCCGCGCAGGGCGGCTGGCCCGGCCTCGCCGCGCTCGAAAAAGCCGATGGATTCGAGTTCTACCAGCAGCGTAATGGTGAACGAATCGTATATCAGCGCGACATCAATGTCCGACGGTTTAATGCCGGCAATGGAAAATGCGTTGGAAGACGAGGCTTTGCAGCCAAAATCGGTCAGGCTTGGGGCGGCCACGATATGTTCGTGGGTGTGGCCCTGGCCAGCACCCAGGATCTCGACAGAGCGATGCCCGCTGGTATCGTCTGCCGGCCTGCGGCTGATTACCAGCGCCGCGCCTCCGTCTGAAATCAGGCAACAGTCCAGCAGATGCAGGGGCGAGCATATTTCCCGCGAGCGCAGGACATCATCGATAGAAATCGGATCGCGCTTGTGCGCCTTTGGGTGCCGGCCTGCATGGCGGCGATGCTCGACCGCTATGGCCGCAAGTTGTTCCGACGTGACGCCAAATTCATGCATGTAGCGTCTGGCGACAAGTGCGTAGGAGGCAGGCACACTGATGCCGAACGGGCGTTCAAATTGGGGATGGCCGACTTCGGCGAGCGCTGCCACTGCGCCATCCCGGGACATTCCGGTCAGGCGATTGTCGCCTGCCACAACCAGCACGTGCTGGCATTGCCCGCTAGCGACCAGCGCGGCGGCCTGCATAATCATGATGCAGGCACTGGCCCCGCCGGCCTGTATGGCTGAACAGAATTTTGGATGGATGCCGATATACTCGCAAAAAACGGAGCCCAGCATCAGGTGCGGCTCGGTAAACGAGTAGGCGCAAAGCACGCCATCGATATCGTCCGGTTGCAGCCCCGCATCCTGGATCGCGCCGAACGCTGCCTGTGTATGCAGGCTCATGCAACTTGAGTTGGGCAGTTCTCCGATTTGCGTGTCGTAGACACCTGTAATGTAGGCATTCATCGTCATGAGCGGCCACCACTTTGTTCTGGATCTTTCGGCCATGTGAACTGTAGCGGTTGCTTTTCCAGGAAACGAGAGACTGCCTGATCGTGATACTCGGTATGCAGGGCGAGCGCCTGTGCATGCGATTCCAGCTCAGCTAGTGTACTTTGATCCAGGTTGAACGACCGGTTAAGGATGTTTTTGGACATGCCCAGTGCCTCTGTCGAAGCGCTATGAAAACGTGCAGCAAGCGTTAACGCTTCTTGCAGCAGCGATTGCGCCGGCACGATCTGGAACACAATGCCCAGGGCGTGAGCTTCCTCTGCAGACACTTCCCTGGCTGTAAATACCAGTTCTTTGGCTCTTTGCAGGCCGACAATTCGGGGGAGCAGGAAAAAGCCTCCCAGGTCGGGAACCAGTCCGATACGCCCGAAGACGGCGCAAAAGCGTGCCGATGGCGTGCCAAGAATAAAGTCGCAGGCAAGGGCGAGGTTGAAACCTGCGCCAAAGGCGGGCCCATCGACGGCAGCGATGACCGGTTTTTCCAAATTGACCAGTTCCTGGAACCAGGTATGAAGGAGTCGGATTCGTTCGCGATCTTTGTAAATCGGGCGCTTGGCTGCAGATAACGATTTGAGGTCTCCCCCCGCGCAAAAAACGCCCTGCGTACCGGTAATGACGACTGCCTTTACCGTGTCGTCGTCGCGCGCCTGGTAGATGGCACGGGCCAGTTCTTCCCGCACTTCAAGGTCAAAGGCGTTGCGCCGTTCCGGGCGGTTGATGGTGATAACCAGCGTGGCTTCGTTTTTTTCGCATAATACATAATCAGTCATGATTTAAACCCCAAGCTTCGTGCAATGATATTTCTCTGGACCTCGCTTGTTCCTTCGCCGATGACATAGACAAGGGCGTCCCGGTGAATGCGTCCGACAGGGAACTCGCGCATAATGCCGGCACCTCCGAAAATCCGGATCGCCTGCTCGCTGACGGCAACAGCCGTTTCGCTGGCGACCAGCTTGACGCGTGCCGCGGTTGCTGCATCCAGCGTTCCCTGATCCACCCGCCATGCACCGTAATACACCAGCCAACGCGTGGCTTCTATCTGGGCGGACATATCCGCCAGTTTGTGGCCGATGGCCTGGTATTGTCCGACACGTTTTCCCGCAACGATGCGTTCATCGGCATAATTTACAGCAGCATCAAAGGCGGCCCTTGCCATGCCCAGGGCGTTGGCGGCGACGCCAACCCTGTTTTCACTAAGGGAGTCCAGGATGACAGGATAGGTTCCTTCCATTTCTCCCAGCAGGCAGTCATCTGGTACAAAAGCGTTATCAATATGAATCAATGCGGTTTCCGAAGCCCGGATGCCTTCTTTTTTCAGCTTTGAAATATCGAATCCCTTGTTTGGTAGTTCGACAATGAACAGGCTGATGGATTCGGGTTTCAAATCTGATTTCGTCCTTGCGGCCACAAGCAGAAAATCGGCGAAAGGGGCGTTGGTAATATACAGTTTGCTGCCATTGAGGCGCCAGCCGCCGCTGACACGTTCCGCCCGTGTTTTCATGGCCCGGACATTGGAACCCCCGTCCGGTTCACTCAAGCCAAACCCTGCCACCTTGTCTCCAGCCAGTGCAGGCTGCAGAAAACGTGCCTTTTGTTCTGCTGTACCAGCTTTCCAGATAGGCCATATGCCAAGATGGGTATGCGCCGACCAGGTCGAAGCAAAGGCTTGCGACATATAGCTTAGTTCTTCGCGTACGATACAGTCGCTAATTTTGTCCAGGCCACTGCCGCCATCGGCCTCCGGATAACGAACCCCCAGCAAACCGAGCTCGCCCCAACGCTTGAACACATGCTTGGGAAACTGTTCGGTCTCTTCTGCCTCAAAAACCAGAGGCGCAAGCTCGTTCTGGCATAGTCGCCGAATGGTGTCGCGAACGCCGTCATGTTCGCCCGAAAATTCAAAATTCAAACTCACGAATATTTCCCCTCGCGGTGATTGTCATGTCGCGCAATGAGCGCGGCATATGATTTAAAATTCTTTTATGAGAATATAATTCTGTATAAAAAATATTCTAACAGCGCTTTTATCTGCCCGTCAAATGCCAATCTATTTGTCTATTTCACTTGACAAGATTTTATGGTGATTATAGACTAAATTCGCATTACAGATTATTATTCTCTATAAAGAATATTCGGAGACACAATGAAAACGAGAAAATTTTTGCGGACGTCGGCTTGGGTCGCTCTTTGCGGCGCAGCGATCGTGCCGGGTCTGCTCTTGTCCGGCGCTGTACATGCCCAGGAAAATTACCCCGTCAAGCCGATCGAGATCGTCGTTGCCTCTTCTGCCGGGGGTATTCTTGACACGATCGGGCGTATCGCGGCCCACGGCATAGAACGTCTTGGGCAAACTGGAGTGGTCAAGAATATGCCGGGCGGCGGTGGAACAATTGGCACTGCGGCAGTCGCGCGGGCAAAGCCGGATGGCTATACCCTGGGCGCGGTAGCAACAAGCCATGGCATCAACCCGGGCTTATATGCGAACCTGCCTTATGATACGAAGCGAGACTTCGTCAATGTGACGCAAATGGTTGAGCTCACCAATTTTCTGGTCGTCAACCCGGCGGTGCCGGCTTCGAATCTCAAGGAGTTTATCGCACTGGCCAAAGAAAAGCCGGGAACCTTGACCTATGGCTCGGCCGGCACGGGACAGTCCAATCATCTTTCCGGAGAACTGCTGCAGCAAAAGGCAGGCATCAAGCTGATTCATGTGCCCTATCGGGGGAGTGCCCAGGCGCTGACCGATGTGGTAGGAGGCACGCTGTCGGCCATGTTTGTTGATGCATTGTCTGCCGAGCCTTACGTCAAGGCCGGCAAGGTAAAGCTGATTGCGGCAACAGGATTGACACGTTCGCCGGCGTATCCAGATTATCCGACATTGAATGATTCCGGATTGCCGGGATTCAATGGCAATACCTGGCTTGGGTTGGTAGCCCCGGCCAATACGCCCAAGGATATCGTGGACAAATTGTATGCTGCGGTCAGGCAAGAGTTCGAGAGTGCTGAAGTGAAAGCGCGACTGATCAAGCAGGGAGTGACCCCGATTGCATCCGCGCCGGAAACGTTCACGTCATTCGTGGATGAAGAAATCGGCCGCTGGCGGCAAGTCACCAAAGCAGCGGGGATCAAGGCAAATTAAGATGATAAGTGAAACAGAATTGGAAATGAAGACTCGATCTACATCGCCAGAGAAGCCGCAGCGTACAGGAGCGGCGCGGGCTGCAGCCATCCTGGAGGCGCGTAGCGTTGCCATTGTCGGCGCTTCGGCAGACCCGGGGAAAATCTCTGGGCGGCCCTTGGCCTACATGCTGTCTCGCGGCTTTACGGGCGAGCTCTATCCGGTCAATCCGATGCGCGATCAGGTTCAGGGGCTTAAAAGCTATCCGACACTGGCGGCCATCGGCAAACCGGTGGATCTTGTGATTGTGGGAACCCCGGCGGCTCAGGTTGAAATGGTCATCAGGGAAGGCATAGAGTCAGGTGCCAGGGCATTTGTCGTTTTTTCTTCCGGGTTTTCTGAATTAAGCGACGAAGGCGCCGCGTTGCAGGGCAGGTTGACCGAGCTGGCGACGATACATGATGTGACCATTCTCGGACCCAATTGTCTGGGTGCGGTTAATAGTGAAACGGGACTCATTGCCTCATTTACGACGGCAATGGAAGAAACCCTGATCAAGGGGGGAGGATTTTCACTCGTCAGCCAAAGCGGTGCCCTGGGTGCTTATTGGATGGATATTTGCCTTCGCTCCGGCCTGGGGTTTGGCAAATGGATAGCAACCGGTAACGAGTGTGATCTGGATGCAGCCGACGCGATATCGTATCTGGCGGACGATGTGCAAACACGGGTGATTGGCCTTTATGTGGAAGATGTCCGCGACACGCGTGCCTTTCGCCGCGCACTGGGTCGTGCGGCGCAGGCAGGCAAGCCTGTTATTGTGATCAAAGCAGGGCGTTCCAGTTTGGGCGCTGCGGCTGCCGCCTCCCATACCGGTGCACTTGCCGGAGACGATGTGCTGTATTCGGCCTGCCTGCGCCAATATGGCGCCTTGCGTGTCGATTCGCTTGGCGAAATGATTGATGTTGCCCGGCTGTATCTGTTCGATAGCGTTCCGCTGGGGCGCAGAGTGGCGGCCATGTCCGTATCCGGAGGGGCCGGGGTGCTGATTGCCGACGCCTCGGAACAATTGGGGCTGGATTTGCCTGCCCTGGCGCCGCAGACGGAGCTGGCACTGGCCAAGGTATTGCCTTCGTTTGTCAAGGCAGCCAACCCCCTGGACCTGACAGGTAACGTCGTGCAAAATAGCGCCAGTATAGCCAGTGCGCTGCAGGCAGTAGCCGCTGATCCCGGCAATGATGTCATTGTGCTGTTTGTCGGATTGATGCACAGTATTGCCACTGCCTTTACTGACGCGATTGCACAGGTGAAAAAGCAAAAGGACCGGCCAATTGTGGTGATCTGGATCGGCGCCAAGGATGAGACGGTGGCGCTTCTCCAACAGGCGAATATTCCGGTTTTCCGTGATATTCCCCCGGCCATGACGGCGATCGCCGGCACTGTCCGCCTGGCGCAACTGCGTGAGGCGGCTATCGGCCAGAAATCACTGAATGAGCAGGAAAGCCTGCGCGGTCAAAAACGGACTGTGCGTCCATTGGCCGAATGTCACAGCAAGGGGCTCTTGCGTGATATCGGGCAGATCAATGTCCCTGCTGGCGTACTGTTGCGCGCGCAAGACCAGGTGCATGATATCGCCGGGACGATGGCCTATCCGCTTGTGGCAAAACTGCAGGCCGATTCTCTGCTGCATAAAAGTGATATCGGAGGTGTCATCCTGGGCATCGAAAACGAACAACAGTTATCGGCAGCCGTGGGGACCCTGAAGCAGATTGCCGCGCGCAACAATATAGATGCCATCGGCGTGTTGATTGAGTCCATGCTGCCCTTTGATCATGAACTGTTGCTTGGCCTGCGCCGGGATGAGCGCTTCGGACCCACACTGACCCTGGGACGCGGAGGCGTGGAGGTTGAGCTTGATCCAGACGTCGTCAGCCAACTGTTGCCCCTGGATGCGCCGCAGGTGGAAGGGATGATCCGGTCCTTGCGCTCGGCAGGCAGGCTGGACGGTTTCAGAGGGCAGGCCAAGGTGGATATTACCGCCTTGTCCGAGAGCATTGCACGATTGTGCCAATCATTTACCGACATGCACCAAGTGGCCGAAATTGAAATCAATCCGCTGGCATTGCGTGGCAACCAGGCATGGGTATTGGATGCCATTGTGAGCCAATTCGATGAATGAGAACGACAAATTTGTGGTCATCAAGGACACGGACGGGATTCGCTATGTGAGCTTGAATCGTCCCCAAAAGGCCAATGCACTGTGCATTCAGATGCTTGGCGATCTTCGGGGCGCATTTGAAAATCACGCAGCAGCAAACATTCGCATGATCGTATTGCGCAGCACGTCGCCAAAGCTGTTTTGCGCCGGTGGCGATATCGAGGAGTTTGTAAAGGGCCCGCTTCAGCTGGAGCAACAGGGTAGCGGATTGCGCGAATTGATCGGCGCGATGGCGCGTTGCTCGGTCCCGATTCTGGCCGTGGCGCGTGGCAAGGCGGCCGGGGCGGGGGTCATTCTGTTGTCGATGGTCGATATTGTGATCGCTGCCGAGAGCCTGAGCTTTACTTGCCCGGAAATCGCATTCAATATGTATCCGGGGATTGTACAAGTCGCATTGGAAACCAAGATAGGTTCACCGCGTGCACGCCAGCTGTGCCTGAGTGGGCAAGCCTTGAGTGCAAGTAGCGCAAGGGATCTGGGACTTGTCACCGATATTTTTCCCGATGAAGACTTCGAAACGGCGGCCGAAAAACGCCTTGCCTATTTTACGTCCCGGTCCGAGGCGCTGCTTATGGCGCGTAAAGCCTGGCTGTTATCGGACCCGGCAGAGGCGATTGTGCAACGAGTCAGTATGGTGGAACACATATTGCACGAAAATTTCCATCAATCGGGCGTTCAGGACACAATAAAATCTTATCTTGCTCAATTGAGCAGCAAAAGGAATACGAGCACGCCACCTGCAGTCGGTCAATAAACACGCACGGATTGCGTATCCGGGTTTTTCGTGTCACAATTTTTTATCTTTCATATCCAGAGAAATTCTCTATATTCAGAATGGCAACCGAACCACCAGAAAAGCTAGTCGGGGCACTTGTAGGAGGCCTGCGAGTCCTTCGTTATCTAAGTGCGGCGTCGGCAGGCGTAGGGGTAACACGTGTTGCGCGAGATTTGCAACTGAACTCAAGTACCTGCTATAACTTTCTTAAAACACTGGTACACGAGGGCCTGGTGACGTTTGATGAGGGAACCAAAACGTATTCCGTTGCACTGGGCCTGGTCGAGCTGGCCAAGGGAGTGCTGGAGCAGGGTTCCTACGTCCGCCTTATCCATCCTTACCTGCAGGGCATTTCCCAACGGCATAAAGTGACAACGACGCTCTGGCAGCGAACCACCAATGAACGCGTGGTATTGGTGGATCGGGCAGAAAGCGACAGCTCTGTCCGGGTTCACATGAGCGTCGGTCAGCGATTACCTATGTATATTGCTGCATTGGGGCGTTGCATGGCTGCCAGTTCGGGCTTGGACCGGCAAGAGCTAAAAGCACGTTTCGATGGGCTGCGCTGGGATGACAAGCCGACGTTCGATGAATATCTGGCAGAGGTCGAGCTGGTTAAAAAGAAAGGTTATGCGATTGATGCCGGTCATTACGTCAAAGGGGTAAGCACCATATCGGTTGCCGTTCTTGATGCCAATGGCAAACCGATCATGGCGATCAGCGCAGTCGGGTTTTCCGCTCAACTCAGTAGCGCCCAATTGCGCAAGCTGGGCGAAGACCTGCGGCATATCTCGGCTGAGATTTCGCAAGCGCTATCCGGCGGCCAGGCGGCTTAAGGCCAGGCTCTACGCAAGCGCCATAAAACGCCGGCCTTCGAGTTTTTCCGGGCCAAAGCACACCGATCTTCGTCGGTTCCCCACAGTTTGCAGATAATTGCTGCGCATTGCGTACGCCCCTGCTCGCAACGTCCACCGCTTTTTCTCTGCGCGCGACCGCCGCGTGGTGCCTTTGACGCCCTGAGTCTAAAAACCAACACACACGGGACATGCTGCATCCATCCCTTGGCACGCCAGGATCGGATGCGTTGCCTGCGAACTTGGTGTTTACAAGTGCCTGAAAACCGATCCCGTTGTTCAAGGCTTTTTGCCAGCGAAAGTCCTTGTCAATCTTCCTGCGCTTGATGTAATATGACTACTTAGTAAGTTTATTAACTGAACGGTTAGATAAAAAATAAAAGGACCGAATTCCGGATTGGCTTGCACGATCCTCTGGCATCGATGATCCACGCCAGAAGATCGCGCAACCACTCCAACGACTGCAGTGTCAAGTCAGGACATTTTTGAAGGAGATAAGGTGGCTACTGCCAACAAAGAATACTTGCTCGATGTATATCGGCGCATGTTGCATATCAGGCTTGTGGAGCTCAGGCTCGGGCGCCTGTTTTCTGATGGAGAAGTGCCTGGCTTTATACATTTGAGTGTCGGGCAGGAGGCAGTGGCCGCCGCGATGGGACGGGTATTGCGGCCGGATGACACGGTGGCCTCAACCCACAGAGGCCATGGCCATGCCTTATCCAAAGGGATAGATATCAATGACTTTTTCATGGAACTCATGGCCAAGGAGGAAGGAATCTGCAAGGGCCGTGGCGGTTCCATGCATGTTGCCAACATGTCTATCGGTATGTTGGGTGCGAATGCGATTGTCGGCGCCAGCATACCCATTGCATTGGGCAGTGCCCTGGCCCACCAAGTCAAAAAAACCGATGCTGTGGCAGTGGCTTTTTTCGGTGATGGTGCAATGGCAGAGGGCGTGCTGCATGAAAGCCTGAATCTTGCTTCGCTATGGCAGCTACCGATGATGTTTCTTTGTGAGAACAACGGTTGGGCAGAATTTTCTCCCACGCATAAACAATTTGTTGCTCCGTTGAGCAAGCTTGCAGATGCCTTTGGCATTCCCCATAAAAAGGTCGATGGCAACGATGTACTGGCGGTGATTGATGCGGCTCAGGCGGCGGTGAACGACATGCGCAACGGCAAGGGTCCGCAGGTACTCGAATGCATCACGCATCGCTGGCGCGGCCATTACGAGGGCGATCCCCAGAAATATCGATCCGGTGAGGAACTGGATGGTTTGCAAGGACATGATCCGGTTGCCCTGTTCGAAGCCGCGCTGACGAAAAATGGCATCGGCAAGGAGCAGCAACAAAAGGTACGTGCCGAGATTGATGCCCAGGTCGAGCAATCTGTTGAACGGGCACGGCAGGGAACGGCTCCTGACTGGAACGCGGCCTGCAACGACGTATATACAAACGCAGAGGGTTATTGAGATGGCTGAGCTACGTTTTGCCCAAGGCATTAATCGTGCACTGAGTGAGTGCATGCAAGAAGATCCCGCTGTCTTTCTTTTTGGCGAAGATATCGCGCAGGTCGGCGGGCCCTTTGGTGTCACCCGGGGCCTGCTGGAAAAATTTGGCCCCGATCGCATTCGCGATACACCGATTTCCGAAGCGACCATGGCAAACGCTGCGGTCGGAGCGGCGCTATCGGGTCTGAAACCGGTATTGGAAATCATGTTCATGGACTTTATGACCCTGACCATGGACGCATTGGTCAATCAGGCCGCCAAAGCCCGCTTTATGTTCGGTGGCCAGACCAGTGTGCCAATGGTGGTTCGCACCCCGCACGGAGGTGGTATCAGCGCCGGCCCACAACATTCCCAGTGTCTGGAGGTCTGGTTCGCTCACATTCCCGGCCTGAAGGTTGTTTGCCCCAGTAATCCGGCCGATGCTTATGGTTTGCTCAAGTCTGCCATACGGGATCCCGATCCTGTTGTGTTTGTGGAGAACAAGGCCTTGTACGCAATGAAAGGTGAAATCGCGGACGATGCGCAAGCCATCCCACTTGGCAAGGCGAAAATCGTGCGGGCAGGCAAGGATGTCACGCTGGTGACTTATGGTGCATGTGTGCATAAGGCGATGCGTGCCGCAGATACCCTGGCACAAGACGGTATCGAGATTGAAGTACTGGACTTGCGCAGCCTTCAGCCCTGGGACGAGCAGGCGGTTCTGGCTTCGCTGACCCGCACCCACAAACTGCTGATCGCACATGAAGCTGTTGAAGCCTTTGGGGTGGGTGCCGAGATCGCAGCGCGCATGGCCGATATCGGATTTGACCAATTGGATGCGCCGATCGTTCGCGTGGCGGCCCCCTTTGTGCCAGTTCCTTTTGCGCCCGCCCTGGAAGCGCAATACCAACCTCAAGAGGCTGACATTATTGCAGCCGTTCGCAAGCTTTGCGCGTGACCACTGGAGACACTATGAGCGACCCATGCATCCTTACCGAAATCCGCAAGAATGTCGGTATCATTACCATTAATCGGCCGAAAATGCATAACGCATTGGATGTGCCGACCTTGCTTGAACTGGAAAACGCTTTCCGGGCACTGGAAGATGACACGCAGTGCCGGGTCATTGTCATGACGGGCGCAGGAGAAAAGTCATTCGTGGCTGGCGGTGATCTTGTCGACCTCAATTCCCGTCAAGGCCTTGCGCATTACCAGGAGTTTGCAGAAACCATTCATCGCGTGTTCAGGCGCTTCGAGACCAGCGATAAACCAACCATCGCTGCGGTGAATGGCTGGGCGCTGGGTGGTGGCACCGAGCTTTTGCTTTGTCTGGATTTGCGGATTCTGGCTGACAGCGCCACGATCGCCCTGACGGAAATTAATCTGGGCCTTTTCCCGGGAGCGGGCGGAACACAACGAATCATACGCCAGGTCTCACCTTGCATTGCCAAGGAGATCATGTTCACAGGCGGGCGCATCAGCGCGGACGAGGCGGTTCGAGTGGGCCTGGCCAATCGTGTGGTTCCAAAAGTGGAACTCATGACTGAAGTGCTGATCCTGGCCGAGCAGATCGCCAGTAAATCTCCACTCGTACTTAAACTGCTGAAACGCACGCTCAGGGATGGCGCCGATATGCCGCTGGCCAATGCGCTGGCGCATGAACAGGCCATGATCGGGCTGGTGCTTGATACGCAGGATGCACACGAAGGCATGGGGGCATTTCTCGAAAAGCGAGAAGCCCGGTTTGCAGGACAGTAGCCGATGACTACATTCAATGATTTACTGATGCCAAAGCTGGGCCTGACCATGACCGAAGGCATGTTGGTCGAATGGAGCGTCTCTGCGGGAGATCAAGTCCGTATGGGCGCGAGTCTTTTTGTCGTCGAAACGGATAAGGTCGCCACAGAAATCGAGGCGCCGGCCGATGGTGTAATGGGGGACATTATTGTCCAGGCAGGCGAGACAGTACCTGTCGGTACGGTGGTCGCACGCTGGACGGGTCCCGGCCAGGGCATAGAGGCTTCTGCAGAGGCAAGCCCCCCGGCGATACCCCAGCCGCAAGTCACGGGCGGCGCGCAGGACGGGGCGCATGCTACGACTGCACCCGGGAGCGAGACAGAATCGGACGATGGAGTCGGATCGATTGCCAACGGTGGACCTCGGATTGTCGCGACACCGCTGGCTCGTCGCATGGCTACCGAGATGGGACTGAGCCTGACATCGGTAAAGGGTACCGGACCCAAAGGGAGAATCAAGGCCGGCGATGTTCGTGCCATCCAGAATACCCGATTGTCCAATGAGGGGACGCCGGACAAGCCACGGGACCGTGAGCCAGAAGCTGCCGCCGCGCAGCAGATTAAGCCAAGTGCGCTTGTGCAATCGATGGCGGCCCGGATGGTCCAGGCCAAACAGGTGCCGCATTTTTATCTTTCGGTTGAAGCCGAGGTCAGTCAATTGTTGGCTTTGAGGCGCCGCCTGAATCAGCATTCAACGTGTCTGAAATTGACACTGAATCATTTTTTGATTGCCGCGGTGGCTCGCGCATTGCAAATGTGTCCCGGTCAGAATCGCATCTGGAAAGATGACGGTATTTTGAAACTGAACCGTATCGACGTGGGCATTGCGGTGGCTACGGAACGTGGGTTGACGGCGCCTGTGTTGCATGGGCTGGATGGGGCAACGCTGGATGATATTGCAGCGCAGGCCAATGCATTGATCGAACGCACCCGTTCGGGCAAGGCCGTGCGAGCCGATATGGAAGGCGGGGCTATTTCAATCTCCAACGCGGGCATGTACAACGTGACGTATATGACGCCCATTATTAATCCGCCGCAATCGGCCATTCTTGGCGTCGGCAGTATACGCGAGGTATTCAGGCCAGACGAGCAGGGGGCACCTGCGCTCAAGCGCGAAATGGGATTGGTTCTGGCTGCAGACCACCGCTTGCACGATGGCACCAGCGCACTTGAATTTCTAAACTGTATCGTTGATTTGCTGCAGGACCCTTATCAGCTATTACGCCCTCAAAGCAACAACAAAGGATAATTCCATGGATTTTTCACTTTCTGATGACCAGGTGCTCATGGTCGATACGGCACGCCGCATTGGCGAAACGTTCGGGGTCGATTACTGGCAGGAGCAGGATCGGAACAAGGCATTCCCGAAGGAATGCTGGCAGGCAATCTGCGAGGCCGGGCTGGCCGGCGCTGCGTTGCCGGAAGAGCATGGCGGCTCGGGCCTGGGCATGCTGGAGCTGGCGCTTATCGTCGAGGAGCTCTCTGCGGGTGGTGGCGGATCAACATTAGGGCAATTGTTCATGATCAACCCGATCTTCGGTGGCGTGCCAATTAGCCGATTTGGCAACGAGCAGATGAAGCGCGAACTGTTGCCAGATCTTATCAATGGAAAAATCAACTTCTGCATGGCGTTGACCGAGCCGGATGCGGGCACCAATACGCTGGCAATGAAAACATTTGCTGAATCTGACCCTAACGGAGGGTGGATACTCAATGGCCGAAAAATCTGGATTACCGCGGTCGATTGTGCGCAGAAGATGCTGGTTGTTGCCCGCACGAAAAAACCTTCTGAAAATTCCCGGCCAACAGAAGGCATCTCTATGTTTATCATTGATGTTGAACGCGAGGGCCTGGGTTATTCACCCATCGAAAAAGTGGGTACCCAAACACTGAGTGCCTGTTCGGTTTTCTTCGACGATGTGCGCATCGGTCCCGATGAACTTGTCGGTACCCTGCACAATGGCTTTCGCGAATTGCTTGATGTCCTGAATACCGAAAGAATCGTGACCACCGCCGGTTTGGTCGGTGCAGGCAGGCTGGCAGAGCGGCTGGCGGTCCAGTATGCGAATGATCGCAAGGTTTTCGGGGGCAAGCCGATCAGTTCGTATCAGGGTCTGCAATTTCCCCTGGCACAGTCACACGCTGAACTTCAATGTGCGCGACTGATGAATCTGAATGCCGCCCGGCTATGTGACCTGGGGCAGCCCTATGGTAGCCAGGCGAATATGGCCAAGCTGATTGCTTCCCAGGCAGCCAGCCATGCGATTGAGCACAGCATGCAAATGATGGGCGGAATGGGATATGCCCGCGAATTTCACGTTGAGCGTCTATGGCGTGATGCACGCTTATTCAAATTCGCGCCGGTATCCGAAGAGATGATACTGAACTATATTGCGGTTCATGACCTGGGCATGCCGAAATCCTATTGAACAGGCGAAACAAGTACAAGAGAGGAGCTGCTGCGTGCCAGCGCATCGGCTCGTTACAGGGAGACACTATCATGCTTAATCTGAGCGCAGCGATTGCCTATCACGCGAATCGTACGCCTGACCGCCCGGCAATAATCTATCGCGACAACACAGTCAGTTACGCCCAATTTTACAATCGCATCCAGCACAGTGCCGCGTTATTGAAAGCCAGGGGAATCGGCAGGAATGACGTTGTCGCGCTTTTCATGAAAAACAGTTCGGCTTTTCTGGAGCTGGTATTTGCGATCAGCCACGCCGGGGCGATTTTTTTGCCCATTAACTATCGACTGGCACCCGCCGAGGTGCAGTTCATTCTGGAGGATGCCCAGGTGAAGTTGCTTTTGGCAGACGATGAGTTTTCCGAGCTTGCACAACTGGATGTTCCCACGCTCGTTATTGATGCCGCCGCGCAGGCAGACTCGCGACAACTGCCCGGAGCGGCTTCGGACTTGTTCGATCCGGAACCGGTAGACGAAGACGATCTAGTCCGTCTGATGTACACGTCCGGGACAACGTCGCGACCCAAAGGCGTCATGCATTCCTATCGCAATATTTATTGGAAATGCATGGACCATGTGATAGGGCTGGAATTGAATTCCCGGCACCGACTATTGGTCGTCGGGCCGCTTTACCATGTGGGCGCCTTTGACCTGCCGGGTATCGCTGTGTTGTGGGTCGGAGGTGCACTGTGTGTGCATCGTGAGTTTGATATCCAGGCCGTGCTGAGCTCCATTGATCGTCATCAACTCAATTGCGGATGGATGGCTCCGGTCATGCTCAGTCGGGTGCTCGCCGCACCAGAGGCGACGCTATTTGATCTTGGCACTTTTGAATGGTGCATTGCTGGCGGAGAAAAAACCCCGGAATCCCGAATCCGGGACTTTACCAGGGTTTTCAAGAAAGGCCGGTTCATCGATGCCTTTGGCATGACAGAAACGTGCAGCGGCGACACCCTCATGGAGCCGGGACGGGAACTGGAAAAAATAGGTTCGACAGGGCGTGCAACCGCTCATGTTGAAATACGCATTGCCGACACCGACGGCCAGTGGTTGCCTGCCAATGAAAAAGGAGAAATCTGTATTCGCGGGCCCAAGGTGAGCAAAGGATACTGGAATGCGCCCGAGAAAACGGCAGAAGCGTTCTATGGCGATTGGCTACGTAGCGGAGACGTAGGATATCTGGATGACGACGGCTTTTTGTATATCACGGATCGAACCAAAGACATGATCCTGACGGGAGCAGAAAATGTTGCTTCCAGCGAGGTCGAAGCGGTGCTCTATCAGCTTGCACAAATCGCCGAAGCGGCCGTCGTGGGTGTGCATGATGAAAAATGGGGAGAACGGATTATTGCCGTCGTGGTGTTGGCTCCAGGTGGGACATTAACATTGCAGGACATTGATCTGCATTGTCGTCAGCATCTAGCAAGCTTCAAAGTGCCGCGCGAACTGAAAATCGTCCAGGAACTGCCGCGCAATCCATCGGGAAAAGTGTTGAAAAGGGTTCTGCGCGATCAGTACAACCAGGATCCTGCAGACGCCTGATGAGGTCGTCATCGCATGACCCGCATGTGGCGTATGAAACGGCACATATACCACTACCGAACTGCGTGTCTCTGCCAGGCAAACGCCATTGATATATAAACACTTTATAGGATTCGACTTAATATGACCTCAGTCATTGAAACAGATTTGCTGGTTTTGGGAGGTGGCCCGGGGGGGTATACGGCAGCATTCCGCGCGGCAGACTTGGGACTTTCCGTCGTGCTGGTCGAAAAACGAGCCACATTGGGGGGCGTTTGCCTGAACGTGGGATGCATTCCATCCAAGGCGCTGTTGCATTGTACCGAGGCGATGGCGTCTGCGGCAGCACTTAGCGTCATGGGCATTGAATATGACAGGCCCAGAGTGAATCTGGATAGCCTGCGCAAATGGAAGGATGCGTTGGTCCAGAAGCTGAGTGCCGGCCTGGACGGATTGGCAAAAAAACGCAACGTCCGTGTTTTGCACGGTGAAGCAAAATTTACCGATGCCCACTGCCTGTCTATTGCAGACGGCACGATGGTGCGCTTTGGCCAGGCTATTATCGCTGCCGGGTCCCGTCCTGTCTCATTGCCGGTTTTTCCCGAAGACGAGCGCATTATGGATTCAACCGCAGCACTCAGGCTTGAATGCATACCCGAAGCGCTGCTTGTTGTCGGGGGTGGAGTCATCGGGCTGGAGCTAGCGACCGTTTATGCGACCCTGGGTTCGCGCGTAACCGTAGTCGAGATCGCCGATAGCTTGTTACCGGGTTGCGATCCCGACCTGGTCAAGCCGTTGGAAAAACAGCTTAGACACCAGTGCGAGAAAATATGGCTAGGCACCCGCGTCACGTCAGTCTCAGCAAGGGAAGACGGTATTTACACCAGCTTCGAGGGACCGCAAGCGCCGGAGGCGGGACGATTTGACAGGGTACTTCTGGCAGCCGGGCGCAAGCCAAATGGCGCCCGAATAGGCGCAGAAAGCGCGGGAATACAGGTCGATGGACAAGGATTTATCCCGGTCGACAAACAGCAGCGCACGAATTTGCGGCACATTTTTGCCATCGGCGATATTGTTGGACAACCCATGCTGGCCCACAAAGCGAGTTATGAAGGTAAAATAGCCGCCGAGGCAGCTGCGGGCAAGCAGGTGAGCAATGATTCAAAGGTTATTGCGGCCGTCGCTTATACGAATCCTGAAGTGGCTTGGGTGGGTTTGACCGAGACTGAGGCAAAACGCAATGCCGTCCCGTACGACACAGCCAGTTTTCCGTGGTCCGCCAGCGGTCGCGCACTTAGTATGAACAAGGGGCAGGGTATGACAAAAATCCTTGTCGATCCCGAAACGCGAGCTATCGTGGGCGTTGGCATGGTTGGGGCGCACGCCGGTGATCTGATCTCGGAGGCTGCCCTTGCCATCGAAATGGGGGCTGAGCCAGGCGACATTGCCCTTACCATACACCCGCACCCAACCCTGTCAGAAACCTTGGCATTGGCATCCGAGGCGTACGAGGGCACGTTGACCGAGTTGTATATGAACAAATAATAGTGGTAAAGAATGCAGTCGATACATGCCATTCATCCGGAGGAATTTATCAGTGGCAACATGGAATAACGCCGTACCCACCCGCAAGAAAATGCATATGCTAAAACGCGAAGCGTTATTGCGGGAAGCCATTG
Organism: Advenella sp.; assembly: GCA_050742695.1. GTDB lineage: Bacteria > Pseudomonadota > Gammaproteobacteria > Burkholderiales > Burkholderiaceae_B > Advenella. The sequence goes on from JBOIGK010000545.1 coordinate 19,817, forward strand.
CTGCCTTCAACCAGAAAGGATTTCACGCAACCTCACTGGATGACATCGCCAACAGCCTGGGTGTTACCAAGGCTGCGTTGTATCATTATTTTTCCAGCAAGCATGCCTTGCTCTATGAGGCCTTTTCCGAAGCCTTGAAAGTGGGCTTTGAAGCGATCGACAAGGCGCAAGAGCAGGGCGGAACAGGCCTTGAAAAGCTTCAGACGGCCATTCGGGAATATCTTCAGGTGACGCTAAGCGAAATGAGTCGCTGCATCATCATTACCGAAGAGCATGCGCTTGAAGCCGGTGACCGGGAAAAAATCGTCGAGCAGCGTGACCGCTTCGAGGCCACATTAAGGGATTTTGTGCGCGAGGGTATCAAGGACGGAAGCGTCGTTCCCTGCGATCCGAAACTTGCCATATTTTCCATTTTCGGGGCAGTAAACTGGGTACCAAAGTGGTTTTCCGACGATGGGGAGTGGTCCAATCGTCAACTGGCCAAAGGAATGTCGGAATTATTATGCCGGTCAATTGCGAGCAGGCCCCTGGAAACGTTGGCTCGGGATATTGGCAAAATCAGACCTGATATTGAAGATGGCGCCTGAATAGGGCCATATCTTACGCCCAGCTATCAGGCGCTATCGATTTTGGCTGGGGTGTCACACTGTGGACTTCTTGTTCCTGTGCAGAATAACGCCTCGCATCAGGAATATAACCAAGCCGATCAGTGTCATCAGCAGGCCTGCCCATACGGGCGAAACCAGACCCAGCCCGGCAGTGATGGTGATGCCGCCCAGCCAGGCCCCCAGCGCATTGGCGGCATTGAAAGCGGCATGCGTCAGGGCGCCCATCAGCGTCGGCGCCTGCGGGGCGCTCAGCATGATCTGGACCTGCATGGAAGGCACCACCAGCATGGAGCTGAACGCAATGCCAAACATACAGATCAGCAGCATCCAGGAAGAGCTTGCCGTCAGGCCCAGGATAAACAGCACAATCAGCACACAGCAAAAGCCGATGATGATTCCCTTTTGTTGATATTTATCAGCCAGATAGCCGCCCAGCAGGTTGCCGCTGGTCATGCCGACGCCAAAGGTCATCAGCGCGACCGGAATCATCGCCGCAGGCAAATGGGCCACATCGGTCACCATGGGGCCAATATAGGTATAGACGGCAAAAATGCTGCTGGTGCCGATAGCGATGATCAGCAAAAGAAACCAGGCTTTTGGTGTTTTCAGGCCATGCAGTTCCTGGCTGACCGGGTTACCCTTGAGCGCGTCCGATTTGGGTAGCCAGCGCCACAGGCAGCCGAAGGCCACCAGGCCGAACAGCGCGACCAGCAGGTAGGTATTGCGCCAGCCCAGTACCTGTCCGGCAAAGGTGGCGGCAGGCGCACCAATAATATTGGCCACGGTCAGGCCAAGCAGGATCAGCGAAACAGCCCTGCCAGTCTTGCTTTTGCCGACCAGATGGGCGCCGGCCACAACACCCGCGCCAAAATAGCAGCCATGTGGCAGCCCGGTCAGAAAGCGCGCCATAATCAGCCATTCGATAGAGGGCGCCAGCGCTGAGAGCACATTGCCCACAATAAACATGAAAAACAGCAGAAGCAGAAACGGTCGCCGATGCAGGCGTGCGCCGGCCATGGTCAGCAACGGCGCGCCGGCCACAACGCCAATGGCGTAGGCCGAAATGGCATGGCCGGCAGTCGGAATGCTGACCTGCAGATCGCTTACGATCAACGGCAATATGCCCATGCTGGCAAATTCAGTGGTGCCGATACAAAAGCTGCCCAGGGACAGCGCGAGCAGGGCCAGGGCCACGTGTTGTGGCGGCGTCGTGCCGGAAGTTGAAGGTTGCATGATGCAGGTAGGTGAAGTGGAGTGCGCAGGCGGCTGCCAAGCCGTTTAGTCGGTCCGCCAAGACGGATCGTCACTGCCCCAAAGGCCGCCGACCTGTGAAAAACCGGCATGGCTGTCTATGGCAAAGGCAGGACGCGATTGTATAACGATTCCCGATGGACTGGGTTGACTGAACTGCCAAGGTGAGACATTGGCAAGCGTAACGCCTTTATCGGTGGCGGCGCCGCTGGCAAGCAGCCAGTTGGCGGTTGCCAGTAAATGCGCCTGTACGCGCCAGGTGCCGCCCTGTTCGCTGCGCCATTTTAGTGCACGCAAAATGCCGGCCGCCAGCAGATAGCCGGTGGCATGATCCAGCGCCTGCGCCGGCAGCGCCCCGGGCGTGGCGCCGTCCGCAGATTCCAGCATGCCAATGCCGGTCGCTGCCTGCACAATACTGTCAAAGCCACGTCGATCACCCCACGGGCCTGCGAACGTCCAGGCCGAAAGCGTGGCGTGAATCAGATGGGGATAGGTTCGGGCCAGCGTGGCACTGTCCAGCCCGAAAGCGCCCAGGGCTTGCGGTCGATAGCCCGTGACCAGGACATCGGCAGTGCTCAAAAGCTCATGCAGTCTGTGCAAGGCGTCGGGCTCACGCAAGTCGAGCAGGGCAGAGCGTTTGTCGGCTCCGGTGTCCACATGTTGCACCGGCAGCTCGGGCATGGCCGGATTATCAATCCGCAACACATCGCAGCCCAGATATGCCAGCGTGCGCGTGGCAACGGGTCCGGCAATCACGCGGGTCAGATCCAGCACCCGTGGCCGCCCCTGCTGCGAGTTCGACGGTACTGGCGTTTGCGGCGTGATATTGTCTATGGACAGCAGCGGCACGCCAGCGGCTTGCTGCGCTTGTTCCGACTGCTGCCATTGCGCCGTATGGCGTACCTTGACGGCAATGCCTTTGGCTGCGGTCACCGTTTCTTCCACATCAGTGGCGCGCCACTGTTTGAGGGTATCGGCCAACTGTTCACGCGGGCACGCATCGGGCAGGCCAAGCGTCTCCAGCAGGCGCTGGCGGTGATGGGGATAGTTGCCATGCAACCTGACCCAGCCATCTTTGGTTTGGAAAAAGCCTGAGTGAGACTTGAAGACCGCAGCGCGCTCGCCGTCTATTGTTTGCAATTGATCATTGCGAAAGGCCACCGACACTTGTGCCGGATCCACCGTCACGGTCTGCGCCTGACGCAGGTCGGCGCCGGACAATGCTGCTGCTGCGACGGCGCCACAAGCCAGTTCATTGACTTGCAGATTGGATGGTAAAAAATTACCCGCACCCAGTTGCAGATGTTCCCGCACATACTGTGGGGACAGTTGCAAAATGGGCAGCAGTGAACAAAGAAGACTGTTGGACAGCGGCGCTTGCAGGGGGCGGGTGGCGTCGGTCATGATGCGTTTTTCTGCCCATCAGCGTGAAATACCGTAAATTCATCAACCTCAATCCGGCTGGTGGAAAACTGATTGGCCGGGTGTTCGGTATCTTCATAGCCCAGCGAGATACCGCAAGCGATGATCTGGTCGTCTGCGATATGCAGATGGCGGCGAATGATTTCGGGATAGTTACTCAGTGCTGCCTGGGGACAGGTATGCAGGCCCAGCGATCTGGCTGCGACCATGATGGTCTGGATAAACATGCCGGTGTCCATCCAACTGCCGGTCTCCATGTCGTTATCCAGTGTAATGAACAGGACAACCGGCGCATCGAAAAACGCAAAATTGCGGCCATGCTGGCGTTTCATGCCCGCCTTGTCCTCGCGGGTGATGCCCAGCGTGTTGTACAGTGACCAGCCCGTTTCACGCCGTCTTGCCAGGTAAGGTTCGCGCCATTTCACCGGGTAGTACTGGTACTCGCGCTGTTCCGGCTCGCCATTGTCGTGTGCCTGCATCAAGGCCTGCGCAAGGGTATCGCGCGCGGCGCCGGTCACCACATGGACTTTCCAGGGCTGGATATTACTACCGCTGGGTGCACGGGCGGCTGCATGCAAAATGGTGCGGATGTCGTCGGTCGAAACCTGATCGGGCAAAAAGCCGCGCACGCTTTTGCGGGTCAGGATTGCCTGCAGGGTTTCATTGTCGAAGTGGGGGGCTCGGCTATTCATGGGAACTCGTCTGGTCGTCGGGCATGGATGTCAGTTGAAATACGCAGCCATCAATACAAAAGACGGCAACTTCACTTTACCATTTTTTGCGTGCGCGCAATATGGCTGAGCGGGGTTGTCACTTGCAGCAACGGCCATTGCCTCATCCTGCCCATGCCGGACATTGCATTTGAAAATGACCATAAATTCTAATGCAAATCGCGTCTTTTCTTATCGCAAAAAAAACGTTCCCTATTCAAAGTGCCCTGCGTAGACTTTGTCAGACGGTGATCGCCATAGCATAAAATTTATCACAATTGCAATATCACCGGACAGCAGCAATCAATCACCATAAGGAAATCGTCCTATGAGTACCACAGCATTGAAGGTCCGGGAGCTTCCCGTAAATCAACAGATCCAGGTTCTGCCCCAGTCCGGTTACACCGGTGCGCTGATCACCGGCGTCAATCTGACCAAGCCGCTTTCCCGCGAGCAGATTGCCGCCATACGCGGTGCACTGAATAAATGGGGTGTGGTGTATTTCCGGGATCAGCACCTGAATAACGCTCAGCATATCGCTTTTGGCCGGCAGTTTGGTGATATCACACCAGGACATCCTTATGAAGGTGATTTGGCGCCCAGCGGTTTCCCGGAAATTCATACGGTATCGCCTGAGGCCTACAAGAAACGCTATGGCGATCAGTATCGTCGGCAGGAGGGCAGTAACGGTCCGGGCTGGCACGCGGATGTTACGCCGCTGATCAATCCGCCGGCCTACTCAATTCTTCGCGCCGAAGTCGTGCCTGAATTCGGCGGCGACACTCACTTTACCAACGTGGCTGCGGCCTATCGCGGCCTGTCCAGGCCAGTACGTGATCTGATCGACACGCTGCGCGCCGAACATCGTTTCGGCTCAAGCCAGAACGCCGAGCGCAGCAACGAGAAAATCGGTGAATGGGTGCGCAACAAGCCCCTGGCATCGGTGCATCCGGTGGTGCGGATACACCCGGACACAGGCGAGAAGGTGATTTACGTCAACCCGTCATTCACGCGGCACATTGTCGGTGTATCGGCAAGAGAAAGCCGTCATATCCTGGATCTGCTGTTCGAACACATTGCCAATCCGGTCTATACCGACAGATTCCGGTGGGAGCCCGGGTCCATTGCTTTCTGGGACAACCGTGCGGTATTGCACCTGGCGCCGCGTGATTTCGAGCATCTGGATGTGGCGCGCATATTACACCGTATTACCCTGGTGGGCGACGTTCCCGTAGGACCGGTGGGCGAGCGCTCAACCTCGATTGAAGGCGAGCCGTTTCTGGCGGCATGAGCGCGGGTGTCGGCCAGTGAATAGGCCGACACCGGTTATTAACCTGAAAGTGGACATAAACACAATGGTTTCCCCTTCTTCCGGCATTGTTTCATCGGTAGCTGAATACCCACTTGAACTACTGAGCCGACAGCCGCGTGCGAACGTGTACGACAGCCGTGCCATTGAACCGGCCGGGTTGGTTGATCCTACGGTTATCGCGCAGACCCGCCAGCGGCCAGGCCGCATCCCCCGCTCGGTTCAACGCTTGCTCGGGCCGTTGTTGCTACTGGGATTATGGCAACTGTTGAGTTCTGCGCAGATTTTCGATGCGCGTACGACGCCAGCGCCATACAGCGTTCTTAGCACTGCCTATGCGCTGCTGGCCTCGGGCGAATTACAAACGCACTTGTGGTCGTCGCTGCAGCGCGTGCTTGCCGGCCTGGCGTTGGGCCTGGCAGTCGGTCTGACAGGCGCCATCGTAAGCGGGCTGTCACGAGCCGGGGAAAACATCGTGGATGCCAATATGGAAATTCTGCGGGCTGTACCCAATTTTGCTTTGTTGCCCGTTCTGATTGCCTGGTTCGGGATCGGCGAGGATTCAAAAATCATTCTTATCTCTCTAGGGGTGCTGGTGGCCATCTATATCAACACCTACAGTGCAATTCGCAATGTCGATGCGTCGCTGATAGAGGCGGCCACCACATTGGGCGTGCGACGCCGCGAGATGATCACGACTGTAATTTTACCGGGCGCACTGCCGGGCTTTCTTGTGGGCCTGCGCATTGCCCTGACCAGCGCCTGGCTGGCGCTGATCTTTGCCGAGACCATTAATGCCCCGTTGGGGTTGGGCCGGATGATGTCCGATGCGCGCGAGTATTTCAGGGTTGATATTATTTTTGTCCTGCTGGCGGTATATGCGATGCTGGGTCTGCTCTCGCTCAGCCTGGTCCGATATTTGGAATCACGGTTGCTGCAATGGCGGAGGGTATTTGATGGCCAGTAATCCTGCTGCTGTCCAGGTTCAATCGCTGGACAAGCTATTCGGTACCCGCAAGGTCCTTGACGGTCTGTCATTGACGGTTGGGCAGGGCGAGTTTGTGGCACTGCTTGGACGCAGCGGCTCAGGCAAAAGCACCTTTTTACGCGTGCTGGGGGCGCTAGACGCAGAGGTCAGCGGCCAGGTGCGGGTGCCGGCCAGGCGCGCCATTGTGTTTCAGGAACCCAGGCTGCTGCCGTGGCAGCGTGTCTTGCGAAATATCACTGTCGGGCTGCCCCGGAACGGGTCCACACGCCAGCGTGCTGTTGAGGCACTGGACGAGGTGGGACTGGCGCGCCATGCGCAGGCCTGGCCGCGCACGCTGTCCGGTGGTGAGGCGCAGCGCGCCGCGTTGGCCCGGGCACTGGTGCGCGAACCGCAACTGCTCTTGCTGGATGAACCATTCGGTGCGCTTGATGCATTGACACGGTTGCGTATGCATGTGCTATTGCGCAATCTGTACGAACGACACCGGCCGGCTGTGCTGCTGGTTACGCATGATGTGGACGAAGCCATGTTGCTGGCCGATCGTGTACTGGTGCTGACAGACGGCCATATCGCCTTTGACGAACCCGTCGCCATTGACGATCCGGTTCGACGCAATAGTCCGCGATTCGGTCAGCTGCGCGCTGCGCTGTTGCAGGAACTGGGTGTTGCGCAAGCCTGACCAGAACAAATTTTTCGTGATCAGTTAACAAAGAGAGGTCGCCATGCAGTTGCTCATTTCCGGTCAGATGAACCGGTTTCGTTCCAGAATAGGCGCCTGGGCGCGCCTGCGCGCCGGCGCCCGAACCTTGTTGCTCATGTGCTTGTCCGGGATGGCTGTGGCGGCAACAGATGATCAGGCCGGTCTTTCCCAAAAGTTGCAGGATGCCGTGCCCGCGGGCGTGCGTCTTGTTATTGCAGAACAAAACGACCAGTTTTCCATTCCATGGAAAATTTCGGGGCTGGGTGCGAACGCGCCATACAACATTACATTTGCCAATTTCAACGGCGGGCCGGCGGTATTGGAAGCGCTGGTGGCGGGCGCGGTGGATGTTGGTTTCATCGGCGAAGCGCCGTTGCCCATTGCGCTGGCTGCTGGCGTCAAGGATCTGAAGGTGATTGCCGCCATCGCCAATCCGGGCAGCCCGGGCAATATTTTTCTGGTGGCCCAACCCGGCAGCGGCATTCACAAAGCATCCGATCTGGCGGGTAAAACGATTGCCTATCCGCCTGGCACGGGTCGGCATATGATCCTGAGCGGTATCCTGCATTCGGCCGGTCTGGATATTCGCAAGGATATCCGCAACGTGGCACTGGCCGGATCGGAGGTCGCGCCAACGTTCGCTTCGCGTTCGGTGGACGCAGCCATTGTCCTGGGCCAGCAATTGTTCAGATTGGGTAGCCCGCCGATTATTGAAGACGGCACAGGACATAACTGGGGCCTCAATGTACTGGTGACGCGGCAATCGGTACTGGACGATCCGGACAAAGTGCGGGCGCTGGCCGATCTGACGCGACGCGCGGTACAGGTCCTGAACTGGCAACAACGTAACGCAGCACAATGGATCAGCGCAAGCTATGTGAAGCAGCAAGGGCTCACGTATGAGCAAGGTAAATATCTGTACGACAAATCTGGGCTGGGCACTTACTACCCGATAGAAAACCGGCTCAGGCAGGTTTATCAGCAGATCGCTGACGGTCTGTACGAAACCGGGGCATTGCAGAAAAAAGTAACGGTCGAGCCATTTCTGGATGCGCGATTCAACGATATTGTGGCAGCCCAGAATCGCCTGGACGGGATTGTACCGAAGCGGCTGGCGAATGACCGGCATGCGGTGATTTCCTCGCAAGACGCGCCGACGCCGGTTGGGCTAACGAAGGTGGCTGCACCGACCATCGATGCCACAGCCGCTGCAGCGCCCATCGCGCTTGAACGACCGGCCCTGGCGCGGCCTTGACTTTGCAGCACGTTCAATAACCTGAGGTTGCAGCAATGCAATCGTCTAAAAGGATTTGATATGTCATATGTACTTGAAGCAACAGAAGCACAGGCGGTGGCCGCTGCCCCGTTATCGGGAACGCAGCTTTCCATTACACCGCTTACCGCGCATATTGGCGCGCAAATAGATGGTCTGGACTTGCGCTTTACCCTGACACCAACGCAGATTGCCGGCATTCGGGCGGCACTACTCAAGTGGAAAGTTATTTTCTTTCGCAATCAGTACCTGAGTCATGAACAGCATGTTTCGTTCAGCCGGCAATTTGGCCAGCTTACTGTTGGCCATCCTGTCTTCGGCTATGTGCAAGGTCATCCTGAAGTCTATTCGGTTGGACGCAATCGTAAGGCCAACCGCTTTGATGGTCAGCGCCTGGTGCGCCCGTGGACAGGCTGGCATACCGATGTGACTGCCGCGGTGAATCCGCCTTTTGCTTCTATCCTGCGTGGGGTGACCATCCCCCCTTATTCAGGCGATACGCAATGGACCAATCTGGTGGCCGCCTATCGGGGCTTGTCACCGACCTTGCGGGCATTCGTGGATACGCTGGTCGGCGAGCACCGCTTTGCGCCGCCGGATGGCGCCCAGGCGAAGACGGCGTTTGAGCAGGATGTCAAAAAACGTCCCCTGGTCAGCCACCATCCGCTGGTTCGGGTGCATCCCGAGAGCGGTGAGAGGGCGCTCTATGTCAGCCCGTCGTTTCTCAAAAACATTGTGGGTCTTGCGCCGCGTGAAAGCGAGCAGTTGTTGCAGTTGCTGTTTGAGCATGTGGTTCGACCGGAATACACCGTACGTTTCAAATGGGAACCCGGATCGATTGCTTTTTGGGATAACCGTTCTACAGCCCATCTGCCACCGGTAGATATATTTGACACCGCGTTTGATCGCCAGCTTTACCGTACCACGCTGGTGGGCGATATTCCTGTCGGCCCGGATGGCACCGCATCGGTGGCCATTGAGGGCGAGCCCGTCCTGGCTCATATTGCCGATTGAAATTGCGTAAAATCAATTTGCAGCTATCGGTTTTGCATCGTTTTTACCACCGGTCCGTCCCGTTGTCTCCTCCTGGCGGATCGGTGGCTTTTCATTACATGGCGCTTGACAGGCATCGGTCGAGATAGGTCAGCGCCGTACTAAGGTTTGGCGCGGCTTCATACGTTTGCGCAGTGCGGGCAACAAGCGGCAGGCTGCCACTGAGTGTGGCGCCTGCTGTTTGAACGGCCAACCGCCGTGACGCTTAGAATTGCGCAGGCAGATCAAATACCAGTACTTCAGCGTTTCTGCCATTTTCCAGAACCACGGATTTTTCATCCGTGATTTTCAGCGCATCTCCTGTCTGTAGCTCCCGGCCATTGACCGTTACGCTGCCTTTGGCCACATGCACATAGCCGGCGCGCCCGTCTGCCAGCTCATGACTTAGTGCGGGATCGGCATTCAGGATGCTGGCATATATTCTCGCATTCTGATGAATCAGCACCGAACCCTGCTCTGCGTCGGGAGACGCGATCAGGCGCAGGCGGCCTTTTTTCTCTGCCGGTGTGAAGGCTTTCTCTTCATAGCCAGGAGCGATGCCGGTTCTGTCCGGTTCAATCCATATTTGCAGAAAGTGTACTGGTTGCTCGGCCGAATCATTATATTCGCTATGCATGATGCCGGTTCCGGCGCTCATGCGTTGCACGTCGCCGTAGCCAATGGCCGAACCGTTGCCCATACTATCGGAGTGGGCCAGCTTGCCTTCCAATACATATGAGATAATTTCCATGTCGCGATGACCGTGCTTGCCAAAACCGCGCCCGGGTTGCACCCGGTCCTCGTTGATCACAAGCAACGGGCCAAATCCGGTATGAGCGGGGTCATGATAGCCGCCGAATGAGAACGAATGACGTGAACTTAGCCATCCGTGTTCGGCAACACCGCGTTCTTCGCTTTTTCTGATATTTAGCATTTTATTTATTCCCTGATAATTGATTGGGGTGTTTCAAAGGCCGGATTCGAATTGCGTTTGCAATGGATCTGCACTGAATGCAGCGCGCCCTCTGTTGCACCACTGATACTGTTATTGTATGGGGTATATTACGGATTCTGAAGACCGAAATTCGGAACTCTTTTTCCTTTATCTGGAACAATCGAAACCGTCATGACACTCAACGCAAACGACCTGATTCTTTTTGCCCAGGTCATGGATTCCGGTAGTTTTTCCGCCGCAGCAGACCGACTCGGCCTGCCTAAATCCACCCTGTCGCGCCGCATCAGCGGATTGGAGACAGAGCTGGGTGAGCGCCTGATCACCCGCAGCACGCGCAAGCTGATGATCACTGAGTTTGGCAGCGAGGTACTTGAACATGCCCGACGACTGGTCGACGAAACAGAAACCACAATGGCATTTGCTCTGAACCGGCAGGCGACGCCCCAGGGAACATTGCGAGTGTCATTTCCGCCCGATTTTTTTGAACATGCGCTTGCCGAGTTTTTACCTCTGTTTTCAGAGCAGCACCCGAATGTGCGGCTGGAGCTGG
>JBOIGK010000546.1:0-12285 GCA_050742695.1 Advenella sp.
CATATTCTAGTGGATTTGGCTGCCGGGATGTGGAATGTTGATGCGGCGCACTTGTTTGTTCAAGACGGCCGGATATCTTCTGCGCAAGGTCACGCCATTGATTATTGGACGTTGCTGGCGGGAAAGCAATATCGCCAATACCTGCAGGACGACGTTCAGACCAAGGCAGCCAAAGACCTGAAAATTGTGGGTCACTCCCAGCCCCGCGTGGATATCCCAGCCAAGGCGCTGGGCCAGTTTGTCTATGTCCATGATATGCGGGTTCCAGGCATGTGGCATGGCCGGGTCGTACGGCCTCCCTATGTCGGACGAGATACGGGCGCCTTTATCGGCCACAGCCTGGTTTGCGTGGATACCGCTAGCGTAGATCATATCAGTCCTGACATCAAAGTGATCGTGCAGGGCGATTTTGTTGGTGTGGCGGCGCGCCGCGAAGAGCATGCGATCCGCGCCGCACGTGAACTCAAGGTGACCTGGAAGCCTGTTGCACCGCTGGAAGACCTTGAGGATCTGGAAGCGGCCATTCGACGTCAGGCCATGAGCGAACGTATTCTGCAGGATAACCGTAGCGACCACTCCGATCTGCCTGACGCCAGGGTCGATATCAAACGAACCTATGTCTGGCCTTACCAGATGCATGCCTCCATCGGGCCTTCATGCGCAGTCGCAGATTACCAGCCTGGACATGTCAGAGTCTGGTCCGGTTCGCAAAACCCCCATATGTTGAGAGTGCATCTTAGCCAGCTCAGTGGCCTGGATGAAGCGCAAATAGAAATTATTCGTCTGCAGGCGGCCGGCTGCTATGGCCGCAATTGTGCTGATGACGTTTGTGCCGACGCGCTCCTTCTTTCACAGCATGCCGGTGTGCCGGTTCGTGTGCAACTGAGCCGCGAGCAGGAACATGGCTGGGAACCCAAGGGTGCTGCGCAATTGATGGACGTGCAAGGCTCGATTGATGCACAAGGCAATTTGCGGCATTACGACTTCACCACGCATTACCCGTCAAACGATGGGCCGCTCCTGGCGTTGTTGCTTACCGGCAAAGAGCCGGCGTTGCCGCGCAGCCTGCAAATGGGTGACCGCACTGCAGTGCCGCCTTATGGCTATCCAAGCCAGAAAATCGTCTGCAACGATATGGCGACCATTGTGCGCGCCTCCTGGCTTCGCGGAGTCTCGGCGCTGCCCAATTCATTTGCTCATGACTGCTTTATAGATGAGCTGGCGTTCGAGGCGCAGGCCGACCCGCTGGCATTTCGGGTGAAAAATCTGGCGCTCGACGAGCGCGCCCAACAATTGCTGCTGGCTGTGGGCGAGCGGGCGCACTGGCAATCCGGCAAGCCCGGTAGCCGCGGGGCGCCCGATGCGCAAGGGTGGCTGCACGGGCGGGGCGTCTCTTACGCCCGCTATATACATTCCAAATTTCCCGGCTTTGGCGCGGCCTGGTCGGCATGGATTGCAGATATCAGCGTCAATGCACGTACGGGCGAGATCCGGTTGAATCATATCGTGGTTGGCCAGGACACCGGACAAATGGTCAATCCTGCGGGGGTACGCCACCAATTGCATGGCAATGTGATCCAGGCGCTCAGCCGCGCCCTGTATGAACAGGTCAGTTTCGATGCCAACGGCACCGTACAGGCAGAGTGGGGCGCATACAAGATTATTGACTTTACGGCTATTCCACCTATTGATGTCGTATTGATGGACAGGCAGGATGAACCGCCCATGGGCGCAGGCGAGTCGGCCTCGGTGCCCTGTGCATCGGCCGTGGCCAATGCCTTGTTTGATGCCTGCGGCTTGCGCTTTTACCAGGCGCCGTTTACACCACAGACAGTGCGCGAAGCGCTGCAACTGGCCAGCATCAATGGCGCAACGCCTGTGCTGGCCGGGATGTAATTTTTATTTAAGGGAGTTTGAATGAGTCACTATCTATATGGCGCCAATATATCGGCCAACGGCATCCGGCAGCATTATCTGCGCTATGGCGGTAACGAAGGTGAACGGGCGAATCGTCCTGCGGTCATCATTATTCCGGGCATTACCAGTCCGGCGGTGACCTGGGGGTTTGTTGGCGAGCGCTTCGCACGCCAGTTCGATACATACATACTGGATGTCCGGGGCCGGGGCTTGAGCGAGGCGTCCGATACGCTGGATTATGGTCTGGACGCCCAGGCTGCCGATGTGGTTGAGTTTGCCAAAGCCCTGGGCTTGAGCCGTTATATCCTGGTCGGTCACTCCATGGGCGGGCGTATCGGCGCACGTGCGGCGAGCACCGCTCCTGCAGGCCTAGAAGCGCTGGTCATGGTAGACCCGCCGGTCTCGGGTCCCGGCCGCCGCGCCTATCCCGCCAAACTGCCCTGGTATGTTGATTCCATGGCCATGGCGCGCAAGGGGTGCGATGCCCAAGCGATGCGCGCCTTTTGCCCGACCTGGACGCAAGAGCAACTGCAGCTTCGTGCGCAGTGGCTGCATACCTGCGATGAACGCGCCATCATCCAGAGCTTTAACGATTTTCAGAACGACGATGTCCACGCCAACTGTCCGCAAATCAAGGTGCCCGTCCTGTTAATGACGGCCGAGCGCGGCGATGTGGTCCTTGATCAAGACGTTCAGGAAATTACTACCCTGATTCCCGGTTTGAACGTGACCAGGGTCAGCGATGCGGGGCACATGATTCCCTGGGATAACGAAGCCGGATTCTATGCCGCCTTTGGCGACTTTCTTGGCGCCCGGCTCGATTAAGACTGTCGCACCGGTGCTGCGGGTTGCTGCCCGCAGCAGAGCACTTTCACGAGGACTATTATGGCTGTAAGCGATTATCAATTTATCGAGGCATGGCAGAAGGTATTGACTCTGTCCAATCTTCAAGCCGGGCAGACCGTCACGATCCTGACCAGTATGTCAACGCATCCGCAAACGCTGTTATGCGCAACCATTGCAGCGCAATCCAAAGGCGCCATTGTCAATCGGCTGGATCTGCCGCCGGTCAATGGTGAAAAGGCACTAAGCCGGGATGCGCTGGCGTATCTGGGCACCACACCACTGACCGGGAACAAGGCGGCCATTGCCGCGCTCAAGGCCAGTGATCTTGTGCTGGATCTGATGACATTGCTGTTTTCACCGGAACAACATGAAATTCTCGAAAGCGGCACCAAAATTCTGCTGGCCGTGGAGCCGCCGGAAATTCTGGTTCGTACAGTGCCTATCGAAGCGGACCGCAAGCGTGTCAAAGCGGCCTCTGCGCTGATTGCCCAATCAAAACAAATGCATATCACTTCCGAGGCTGGCACCGATTTGCGCTGCCCCCTGGGTGAGTTTCCGGCCATCAGCGAGTATGGTTATGTTGACGAGCCCGGGCGCTGGGACCACTGGCCTAGCGGCTTTACCCTGACCTGGCCCAACGAGGGCGGCGCGACCGGACGTATCGTGATTGATAAAGGTGATATCTTATTGCCGCAGAAAAAATACGTTGCTGAACCCATTACCCTGACAGTCGAAAATGGTTATGCCACCCGTATCGAAGGGGGCATTGATGCCCAGTTGCTAAACGAGTACATGAAGTCATTCAACGACCCGGAAGGCTACGCCATTTCCCATATCGGCTGGGGGCTGCAACCGCGTGCCTATTGGTCCACGCTGGGCCTGTACGGCAGGGAAAACACAATCGGCATGGACGCACGCGCGTTCGAAGGCAATTTCCTGTTCTCTCTGGGACCCAATAACGAAGCGGGCGGCAGCCGAACCACGGCATGTCATATTGATATTCCCTTGCGTCACTGCACGGTCAAACTGGATGGCGTGGATGTCGTGCGTAACGGCAAGGTTCTGGACGGGGGCACTAATGAGTAAGGCAGACGCAGTCTATGAACAGCAGGGCTTTGGCGCCGAGCTGGAACCGGTGGCGCCCTTTGGCCTGTTGATTATCGACCTGGTCAATGGCTTTGCCGATCCCAAGGTTTTTGGCGGGGGCAATATTGCCCAGGCGATACACAATACGGAAAAACTGCTGCAAACGGCACGCGAACAGGGCTGGCCCGTGGCGCACACACGTATTGTGTATGCGGACGATGGCGCCGACAATAATATTTTCAGTATCAAGGTTCCCGGTATGCTGGGCTTGCTGGAAAACGAACCCAATAGCCAGATTGTGCCGCAACTGACGCCGCTCCAGGGTGAGTTGATCGTACGCAAGAATGTACCATCGGCTTTTTTCGGGACGTCGCTGGCAGCCTGGCTGACTCAGCGCGGTGTCAAAACCCTGCTGGTCGCCGGCGCTGTTACCAGCGGTTGCGTACGCGCCTCGGTGGTCGATGCCATGCAGCTGGGCTTTCGCCCGTTGGTCGTCGCCGATTGTGTCGGCGACAGGGCACAGGCGCCGCACGAGGCAAACCTGTTCGATATGAAGCAGAAGTACGCGACAGTGGTCGATCGCGAGCAGGCGATGCGCCTGCTTGGCCTGGGCTAGGGCACTTGCGCGAACGGCTTTAGGACAGATCCCGTCTTGCCATGTTGTAAGAAAAAAGGCTGATCATCAGCCTTTTTCCTTTTTGCGCGGTGCATTTGGTTTGAAAGTGGGCCAGTTGCGTGAATAGTTGCTCAACCGTTTGTGTTTTGCTGGCCTGCATAAATTTCGTCAAGGACGGGATACAAATAGCTTGCGAACGTAGCAGGGTCTTCGCTCATTGGGAAATGGCCCAGCCCATCCATGATGCGCCATTTTACGCCGGCAATGGTGTTGCCCAGCAAGGCAGTATCAGCGGGTGTGCAGGAATAATCATAAGAGCCCGACAAGAGCCAGAGCGGGCATTTGCTCGTGTCGATCTGGCTGACTTGGTCGCGAATATCGCCGTCTATCGTATAAAAATGAAAATCGCCCTTGAATACGCCAGGGCCGCTTTGCATATAGTGCCACAAGGTTTCCCAGCGCTCGCGATCCGGGCTGCAGGGGCCCACCAGTCCGGATACGATGCCGGCGCACACCTCTCCGCCATGCACGTCGGAACGGTGCAGCCAGTCCAGGTCGTAATAAGGATCGACATGGGCACCAGACTGCAGGCCGATCAGGCCGGAAAACTTTTCCGGATGATGCAGGGCAAGATGCAGGACGATTCGTCCACCGATAGAGCAGCCCATGACATAAGGTTGCTCAAGCGCCAGTGCATCCATCACGGTCAGAATCGTATCGATATACTGGGATGAGGTCAACTGGTAGCGTTCGTCCTGCCAGCCTTGCGGCGGTGATGATTTGCCGTGCCATGGCAAATCGAAGGCAATAACCTGAAAGCGATCGGTGACTTGCTTATCATTTTGCAATGCCCGGTATTGTCGCGTGTCGGCGCCTGCCGTATGCAGACACAGCAGAGGAATGCCGTGACCTGCAGTTTCGATGTAGATGCGATGCGGTTTGCCATGCAGCTGGATATTGAGATATCTGCCGGTTACTGCGTCAAAGGTTGCCGTCATCATCATTTCTCCGTGGAACGCAAAAGCGCAAATAGTGCCTTGAAAAACAGCAAATGCGACATGAACGCATAAAGATTGCCTTCTATGTCCAGCCGGCGAAATTTCATCATCGCCAGCAGATCGTGATACTCCGGCCGGGGTACCGGTTGGAAAAATTCATTCCACACATTTTCGTCGGCGCGCAGTGCAAAGTCCCATTTGGGCATCGTGATCGCCGAGGCGTCGCGCACATGCATCCGCCCTTCCCGAATGGCAACCAGATAGCGACGCTCTCCCAGCGCAAACAGGAATGATGTGCTCAGGTGCCGGCCTTTCCAGGCCAGATTTTCCCTGTCTGCCAGTTGGGCAGGCCAGGTCGCGATAATATCTTCATCGGATAACATGAGTCTTCCTTAACCTGGCGTGACATCCAGGCGAAATATGGAGGAGTGCGTTTGCACGCACGGGTAAAGTGCAGCCACCAGCGGATCGTGACCGGGAATCAGGTGATCGTCGGACGGTACCAGGCGGCGTAGCGTACGGTAGCCCTGCAACATTTCTGTGACGTCGACAATAGCCGGGAAGGGATTGTTAGTCGTAAAGTTGCGATAGTAATGCATGGCATCAGAGGCAAGCACGATCGGTCCCCTGCCGGTATTGACCCTGACTGCTTGCAGACCGGGCGTGTGGCCGCCAATACGGATGAGCTCGATGCCGCCAGGCAGCGTGGCATTGCCATCGTGAAACTGTACTTTATCGGCGTATACCTTGCGAATCACTTGAGTAATATCATCTGCGGAAAAAAAATGGCGGAAGTTTTCAAAGCACATCCATTTGCCGGTGGCAAAGTGCATTTCGGCTTCCTGCAGATGAATGGTCGCATTGGGAAACTGCGCCACGTTGCCGGCATGATCGTAGTGCAGGTGCGTCAGGACAATATGGTCGATATGCTCCGGCTCGATGCCAAGTGAAGCCAGCAATGCAACGGGCTCGTGCAGGAACTGCCGGTTGCGCTCAAGCGCAGAGCAACGGCTGAATCCCGTGTCCACCAGAACGATCTGCTGCTCATCGCGAATGACCCAAAAATAAAAATCAAGCGGCATCGGGCCGTCGTGCGCATCTTTGTGCAAAAAGTTGTCTGCCGCATTGCGCACGACGGTGGCATATTTCAGGGCATACACTTGGTACTGCCTGTCCACTGTTATTTACTCCCCTTGACCAGCGGACATTCGCTTTCGGACAGCGGATTGAAAGCCTCGGCGCCCGCAACCGTTTTTTCTATGTTGTAGTAATCCCAGGGTTCTTTTGACTCTTCCGGTTTCTTCACAGACACCAGGTACACGTCGTGTATCAGCTTGCCATCTTCGCGCAACGAGGCGTTTCGGGCAAAGGCATCGTGTATTTTCATGGTTTTCAGGGCTTTGATGACATCAGCGACATCATCGCTTTTTGCCAGTTCGACGGCGCGCAGGTAGTTCAATACCGCAGAATATTGGCCAGCCTGCAATGCAGTTGGCATTTTTTTCATTTCCTTATAGAACCTGCTGGAAAATTTTCTGGTCTCATCGTCCATATTCCAATAGAAGGTCTCGGCGAAATTCATGCCTTGTGCCGCCTGCAGGCCTACTCCGTGCACATCGGTAATGCTCATGAGCATGGCAACGATTTTCTGGCTGGTGGTCAGTCCAAATTCATTGGCCTGTTTGATTTCATTTTGCAAATCGGCACCGGCGCTGGCAAAGGCCACTGCATCTGCCTGGCTTTGCTGTGCTGTCAGCAGAAACGAAGAAAAATCATTGCCGGGAAAAGGATACCGGGTGCTGCCAATAACCTGGCCGCCGCTCTCCTTGATAAAGCGCTGGCCATCGTTTTCCAGCGCATGACCAAATGAGTAATCCGCGGTCAGGAAATACCATTTTTTTGCGCCATCCTGCACCAGCGGCACGGTGCCGACCTTGGCCAGTGCGTACGTATCATAGACCCACATCAGGTTAGTCGGTGAACAGTCTTTGCCCGTGATGCGTGATGCGCCAGCCCCTGTCACGATGGTCATTTTGTTTTTATCTTTGGCCAGATTCATGACCGAGAGCGCGACCGCACTGTTGCCCAGTTCAGTAATCACGTCGACATTCTCCCGGTCCAGCCACTCTCTCGCTTTGGCCGAACCCACATCTGCCTTGTTCAGATGATCGGCGGTAATCACTTCTATCGGTTTGCCCAGAACCTTGCCGCCAAATTCTTCGACAGCGATTTTGGTGGCCAGAATGGATCCTGGGCCAACGTTACCGGAATAGGTGCCGGATACATCGGTCAATACGCCTATTTTTACAACGTCATCGGATATGGCGCCGCTAGCAACGCTTGCATAGCCACCGCAGAGCGCGGCCATGCTGATTGCCAATTTTCTCATTTTCATAATTGTCTCCTCGCTGATATTGCTATTTATAGCTGGCTGATGTACTTGGTATTGAGAAATTGTTCCAGGCCTTCGATACCGCCTTCCTTGCCAAGGCCGCTGTCTTTGAGCCCGCCGAACGGCGTCTCCGGCAGGGAGGCCTGACAATGATTAATGCAAACGACACCGCTTTGGATCATGTCGGATGCCCGTTTGGCTGTTCGGCTGTTGAGGGTGAATACATAAGAGGCTAGTCCAAAGGGCAGGCGATTTGCTTCGCTGATTGCTTCGTCGAAAGTTGAAAACGGTCGGATCAGCGCCAGGGGGCCGAAAGGTTCGGTATTGGCGGCGATACACTGGTTGTTGAAATCGCGGATTACCGTGGGCTCGACAAACCAGCCTTTGCCTTTGATCAACCGGCCGCCGGCGACAATCCTGGCTCCGTTGGCTACCGCATCGTCAATGAGTTGTTTCATGGCAGCATGTCGCCGCGGGTTTGCCATGGGGCCCATTTTCACGTCGTTGTCAAAGCCATTGCCGATCGTGATTTTGCCGACGGCGTCGACCATTTTTGCGGTGAAGGCTTCATAAATCGAATCCTGCACATAGATGCGTGTGGGTGATGTACAAATCTGGCCAGAATTTCTGAATTTGGCAGCGGTGATATTTTTGACTGCTTCGTCAATATCACAATCGTCAAAAACCAGGACAGGGGCGTGTCCGCCCAGCTCCAGCGTGAGTCTCTTGAGGGTCGGCGCCGCCAGGGCTGCCAAATGTTTACCTATCGCAGTGGATCCGGTAAAGGTCACCATTTTGATTTCCGGTGCCGCCATCAGTTGTTCCGAAATACTTCCAGGTTCGCCGAATACGACATTCAGCACGCCGGCCGGCAACCCGGCATCCACCACGGCGCGGGCGATCTCCAGTGCGACGCCGGCCGTCTCTTCGGAAGGTTTGATCACCATCGTGCATCCGGCAGCCAGCGCGCCCGCAATCTTGCGCGAGGGTGTGATGGCCGGCGCGTTCCAGCCCGCGAATGCCGCTACCGGCCCTACCGGCTCCTGGATGACCATCTGGCGCATGTCACGATTGCGGCTGGGAATAATTCGTCCATAAAGACGGCGGGCTTCTTCTGCTGCCCACTCAAACATTTCCGCAGCGACAATCACTTCGCCCATGGCTTCGGCCAGTGGTTTGCCCAGCTCATAGGTGATGGTTCGAGCAACCTGTTGCTGCCGTTGGCGCAGCAGAGCGCCTGTCTGCCGCAGGACGTCCGAGCGGGCGAGGGCAGAGGTGTCTCGCCATTGGGCAAATGCCTTATCGGCGGCGGCAATGGCGCAGGCCACGTCATGCTGCGTTGCCATCGGCAGCTTTCCCAACACCTGTTCTGTTGCCGGGTCGATCACCTCCAGTGTTTCCCTGCTGGTCGCGTCGATCCACTGCCCGTCAATCAACAGGGCAAGTTGTGTGTATTGCATAGGTCTACTCCACTTGTTCTATGTTGGCTTTCTTGATTACACCGGACCAGCGCGTCATCTCGGACCGGATATGAGCAGCGAATTCATCGGCAGTGCCGACAAAGGGCGACTGCCCCAGCGTTGCCAGTTTTTCTTTGGCCTGGTCGGTTGACATGATCTCTGTGATGGCGGTATTGAGCTTTGTGACAATTTCAGGGGGCATATCCGCCGGCCCGAGTACGCCATTCCAGGGCTCTGCGCTAAAGCCGTCGATGCCGCTTTCGCTGGCAACGGTTGGCATGCCCGGCTTCAGTTGGGACGGGCCGGTACTGGCAATACCCAGCGCCTTCATTTTTCCTGCGGCTATTTGGGGGTCTGCTGCGATAATGCTTAGAAAGGCCATATCAACCCGACCTGCCACCAGATCGGATAACGCGGCAGAATCACCCTTGTAGGGTATATGGGTAATATCGATACCCGACTGGCTTTTGAACCATTCTCCGGCCAGGTGGTTGACTGCGCCATTACCTGCAGAGGCAAATGTCAGGGTGCCCGGTTGTTTCTTTGCACCCTGCACCAGGATATTGATGGAAGTGTAAGGCGAGGAGGCGGGCACGACCAGCAGATACGGATAACTGGCAACCGGGGCGATCGGGGTCAATTCCCTGAATACGTCGAATTTCACATTTTTCTTGAATACCGGTTCGATCGACAAGGTACTGCTGCTTCCCAGCATGAGGGTGTAACCATCCGGCTTTTCCTTTTTTACCGATTGCAGGGCCAGAACGCCCGTTGCGCCCGGCCGGTTCTCCACGACGATGGTTTGCCCGAGTTTTTCGGACAGGCCCTGTGCAAGATACCGTCCCACGATATCGGTAGGCCCGCCGGCTGAGAATCCGATGACCAGCTTCACCGGCTTTTCGGGATAGGCTGCAGCGGCCGACAGCGGCAGGGCCAACGCACACGCAGCCAGTAGCCCGGCTCCGACTGTTTTTCCATTCATGATATTTCCTTTGAGGGACCGCCGTTGGCTATGCGTAACCTTTTTCGATCAGTTTGACCATGACCGGGTAGTACTCCTTGACGAACCCCGCATCGCGCGTCTGCGCAAGCAGCGAATGGGTCAGTTTGGCGGCTTTGGCATCGACCTTCCCATCTTCGGCCAGCGTCAGCGCCAGCCTGATATCCTTGATGGCATATTCGGTCGGGAAGGTTTTTTCCGGGAAAGTATCTTTTGATAATGCCTTAAGGCCCGGATTGCGCAATACAAAGCTATCTGCAGAGCCTTTGGTCAGGGCATCGAACATCAGGGCCGGGTCTACGCCGGCACGCTTGCCGATAACCAGTGACTCGGCAAGCGCCTGTACCGTCATGAAGACAATCATGTTGTTCATTATCTTAACGACCTGGCCGCATCCTGTCTGTCCGCAAAGGACAATATCGCTGCCCATGGTTTCCAGATAGGGCTTGATCATCTCGAAGGTATCCGGTTCGGCGCCAACTGTGATCAACAATGTGCCATCTCTTGCCGCTTCCCGCATGCGGGCAACCGGCGCATCAATCAGTGTGACCCCCTGTTTTTGCAGTGCTAAAGCCAGCTCACGGGTGCGGGCAACGTCGCTGGTGCTCATATCCACCACAAATTTAATGCGACTGTTGCCCTCCGAGAACAGCCCTCCATCGCCCAGGCAAACCTCTTGGACCTGACTGATGCTGGGCAGGGAAAGAAACACAATGTCGGTATCCTGTGCCAGTTGTTTCAGTGATCCTGCGGCGATAGCGCCCATTTCTTCAAGGCGCCCGACCGGCTCGGGCTGGACATCATAAACGTGGACCTTGCCCTTGTCACTGCGAATCAGATTGGCACACATGAACTCGCCCATCACGCCAACCCCGATAAAACCCAATACGTTGCTGCTCTCTTTCATTTACTGTCTCCTGATCAAATCTATTTTTATGTATCTTAGGAGACTGGGCCGTGGCCGCTATGAAAAGTGATCAATGGAGCGTTCTGCTTTTGTGTAAGCTTAAGGTCTGGATGAAGAGGCAGGGTGGGCAGCATGGGTCTGGCGGCATGCGCAGATCGCTTGATCCTGATAGGGCAGCCAAGCGATTCCTGAGGGGTGGGACGAGCGCGGGGCGAATCACTGGCTGCCTACGACTGCCGGATTGGTGAAATTAGCTCGCAAGCACAATGTAGATAAAGTTCCATTTATCTACAAGTGTTCCAGGCAAACAGTAGAAATACACGCCGTCACCCATGAATCCGGCTAGTCCGCACACGGCATCGTGCAGGCTATCCGGTCTGTTTTCAGGCATCTGGCTGCGCCATGGGCTCCGCCTTTGCAAAAGCGGGCAGTGCACTGCAGGCTTTTTCAACAGCACAGATCAACGGCCATTGAGTCATATCGACATTAAAACGACGGGCGCTTTCTATCTGAGGAATCAAATAGACATCGGCAATGGAGGGTGCGTTGCCGAAGCAAAATTCCTGACGATTCCGATCGTTTGCCAATAACGTCTCTATGGCATCAAAGCCAGCAGTGATCCAATGGCCGCACCAGGCGTTGATGGCCGTGTCGTCGCCGCTGAAATTTTTGCGCAGATACTGCAGGATTCGGCGATTATTGATAGGGTGTACATCGCAACCGACAATGGCAGCCAGCGCACGTACATGGGCACGCGCCTCAGGATCTTTTGGCAACAGCGCTGGCTGGGGGTAACGCTCCTCCAGCCATTCGATAATGGCGGTAGACTGAATCAGCGTTCTGCCGTCATCCATGGTAAGGGCTGGGACCAGTCCCTGTGGATTTATGGACTTATACGGTTCTTCCGCTTGTTCGTCCACCCGCAGGTCCACCGGAATATAGTCCGGTGTAAGCCCCTTGAGGTTGAGCGCGATGCGCAGGCGATGGGATGTTCCGCTGCGGAAAAAGCTGTAAAGCTTCATGTTCATTCCTTCTTTTCTTTACTGATCCTGCAACGTACTAC
>JBOIGK010000547.1:0-3465 GCA_050742695.1 Advenella sp.
CAACTGCCCGATCTGTGAGGCCATCACATTCAGATTATGGTGGATTAAAGCCGCATCACGCAGCGCTTCAGGTGTAGACTCCACAGAAGCAACTTGTTCGTGCATGGGCAGCGATGGCAGCCCAAAATGGCGTTCCAGCAAGGCGCCGGCGGCAACTGCCAGACCCAGGCTGAGCATGGATACGCTAAACGTCCATACTTTCTTTGTCTTCACAGGAGTGGTATTCTGCGAAGCATGTTGCTCTTCTTTCAATTTCGTACCTGTTTAAAATAATGGCTCTGTTTTACAAAAAAAACGGTGCTTCGCGCCGCGATCGAGGCGAAGGTAAAACGGCCGCAAATTGGTTGGGACATGACACCCGCCGGGGCCGGTTGCTGGAAACAGCAGAACAGTTCAACCTGATACAGGGACTGATTGCACAGGCTCTGCAACTTCCCGTGGGTCATGCGTGTCGCGTGGTCGGGCTGGAAAACGGCACACTGATTATTGCCGTTCCCAGCGCTGCCCACGCAGCAAAAATTCGACAATTGACCACAACTATACATCAGCTGCTGGTCGCAAAAGGGCAACGGGTGGATCAAATCCGCATAAAAATCCAGGCCGGGCTCAAGAGCGCAGCGATGACGGCAGCGTCAACGCCACCGATCACCAGACACGCGTTGGGCGAGCAAGCGCGTGACGCCTTGCTTGAACTGCAGAAAACCACAGACAACCAGCAACTGGCTGAAACACTGGCCCGGATTCTTGAAAAAAATCAGGCCAAACGCCAATCCTGACTCACAGCATCGGCGGCTGCCGCTGCGGAATCATAGGTAATAATTTCATAGGCATCCGGCTGCGACAGCAGCGTACGCGCCAGCTTGTTATTTAACGCATGGCCGGATTTGCAGGCCACATAACGAGCCAGCAACGGATGGCCGATCAGATACAGATCGCCAATGGCGTCCAGAATCTTGTGCTTGACAAATTCGTCGTCGTAACGCAGGCCGTCCGAATTCAGGATCCGAAACTCATCCATCACGATTGCGTTATCCAGACTGCCGCCACGCGCCAGACCGTGGGCGCGCATGGCTTCCACTTCCTGCGCAAAACCAAAAGTGCGCGCACGGGCAATTTCACGAGTATAGGAATCGCGTGCAAAATCTACTTCAGCAAAACTGGCCGTTGAATCAATGGCCGGGTGATGAAAGTTGATTGAAAAGGCCAGGGAGAAGCCAGCATAAGGTTCAAGGCGGGCCCATTTGGCGTTTTCTCCTTCGCCATCCTGCACTTCAATGGTCTTCAGAACGCGCAAAAAGCGCTTCGGTGCATCCTGCTCTTCGATACCGGCCGAGCGCAGCAGGTACACAAAGGTCCCGGCGCTACCGTCCATAATAGGTACTTCTTCAGCATTCAGATCGACGTGGATATTGTCAATGCCCAGGCCGGCCAATGCCGACATCAAGTGCTCTACTGTTGACACGCGCACATTGCCGTTCTGCAGCACAGAAGCCATGCGGGTATCACCCACTTTGTCCGCAACGGCGGGCAGGTCAACAACCTCGGGGGTGTCTACCCGATGGAAAATAATGCCGGTATTAGCTTGGGCAGGCCGTAAAGTGATCTCAACCCTGCGACCTGAATGCATGCCGACTCCGGTGGTTTTCACCAGGTTCTTAATGGTTCTTTGTCGTAGCATCGTATTCTCAATTTACAAAAATGTAACAATATTCATGAAAGCACCCGTAAACGGATGTCTTGGCTGGCCGTTCACTGTCACCAATAAGATGAGTAGCAAGCTGCCTGATGACAGCACCAGACACACAAGTGGCGCCGTCCTTTGAATGTACAGCAAGCAAAGTGCGACGCGCAGATAGTGGCGGCCTGTAACAAATGTGGCGCCAATACTGCATTGCAGCCGGTTTATTGCTTGCGTCGGGCTGCCAAAGCCAATTTTCGATACCTCATGTCCGCAGACAGGTATCGTTTCCGAGTATTTTACTCTGATTTGCGCTTACAAGCCCTTGATTGACAGCACAACTGTTTCAATTGGCATCTGAAAACGGGTGGGCAGCAAAGACGAAAAAACGACCCCGAAGGGTCGTTTTTGCTAACTGGCGCCATTTCATAGGAGCGAACGGGTCCGGACCGGGCAGCAGCCCGGACGCCGTGTTGGGAAGAAAACGGCGATCAGTCGGCTTGTTTGCGCAGGAAGGCCGGGATGTCGAAACGCTCGACGCCCGAAGATTCCATTGCACGAACCTGCTGTTCAAATTGCGCCTTGTTAGGCGCAGCGCCGCCACGACCAGAACGAATCACGGTAGGAGGCACAGGTGCACGGCCACCGCTAGGCTGATTCAGGAAGCTGCCGCCGTACAGATCGGTATTGCCACCATGCGTCCCGGTCAATGCTTCAAACTCGACATCAGAACCGTTATTGACAACCAGTTCAGGCTGCTTGCGACCCAGCCCCGTTGCGACAACGGTAACGCGCAGCTCGTCGGCCATATCGTCATCGTAAGCGCTACCAACAATAATAGTGGCGTCTTTGGCAGCGTAACTGCTGATGATTTCGTTGATCAAACGGGTTTCGCTCATTTTGAGTGAACGGCTGGCGGTAATGTTGACCAGCAGACCACGCGCACCGTTCAGGTCCACGCCTTCGAGCAGCGGGCAGGCAATCGCGTTTTCTGCAGCGATGCGAGCACGATCCGGACCGGAGGCGACCGCAGTACCCATCATTGCCTGGCCATGTTCGCCCATGATGGTTTTCACGTCTTCGAAGTCGACGTTGATATTACCCTGAACATTAATGATTTCTGCAATACCTGCGCAAGCGTTATACAGCACGTTGTCGGCTTCCTTGAAGCAGTCGTCCTGGGAAGCGTCGTCGCCCATCAGTTCATACAGCTTTTCGTTCAGAACCA
Organism: Advenella sp.; assembly: GCA_050742695.1. Lineage (GTDB taxonomy): Bacteria > Pseudomonadota > Gammaproteobacteria > Burkholderiales > Burkholderiaceae_B > Advenella. The sequence goes on from JBOIGK010000547.1 coordinate 2,907, forward strand.
CGATCAGGGAATGGACGTGTTTGGACAAATCGGCAATGCCTTCTTCGGCAGCGCGCAGCCGTTTGGTTCCTTCGAACGAAAATGGTTTTGTAACGACACCAACGGTGAGGATACCCAGTTCCTTGGCCACTTCGGCCACAACAGGACCTGCTCCCGTTCCTGTACCACCACCCATACCGGCGGTAATGAACACCATATTTGCGCCATTGAGCGCGGCGCGAATTTCTTCGCGTGCTGTTTCTGCTGCTGCACGACCCTGTTCAGGTTTGGCGCCTGCGCCCAAACCACTGCGGCCCAGACGGATCTGTACCGGTGCTTCGGTCGCGATCAGCGCCTGCATGTCTGTGTTTGCGCAGATGAAATCTACGCCCTTGAGGCCGGCCCGCATCATGTGTGAAATGGCATTGCCACCTGCACCACCCACGCCAATCACCTTGATTACGGTACCGCTGTTACTGCTATCGTCCAATAATTGAAAGTCCATATTCCCAACTCCTGTATTCCGAAACGTATTAACGAAAAGTGCCACTGCGTTTTTCGGAAACCGTCTCAAAAACAA
>JBOIGK010000548.1:0-5013 GCA_050742695.1 Advenella sp.
GCCCCGGATGCGTTGCCGAAACTGACCATCAGGCCACGCGGCTGCAGGCAGTCCAGAGAACGCTCCCAGGTATCTTTGCCCACGCCATCATAGACCACCGGCACTTTCTTGCCGTTGGTCAGCGACAGCACGCGTTCGACCACGTCTTCCTTGCTGTAGTCGATGGTTGCCCATGCGCCGTGCGCCAGGGCAAGATCCGATTTTTCGGGACTGGAAACCGTACCGATCAGTTTTACACCCAGGGCCCGGGCCCACTGGCAGGCAATCAGGCCGACGCCCCCTGCTGCTGCGTGAAACAGAATTGTTTCATGTCCCTGTAACCGATATGTTTGCCGGAACAGATATTGCACGGTCAGGCCCTTGAGCATCACGGCCGCCGCTTCATCGAACGACAGAAAGTCCGGAATCTTAAGCACGTTGACAGCAGGCACATTGCGCAGTTCGGCATACGCACCGATAGGGCTTTGCCCGTATGCGACGCGATCGCCCTTTTTCAGATGCGTGACGCGGCTGCCGACGGCCTCGATGATGCCGGCGGCTTCAAAACCCAGTCCGTGCGGCAGTGGCTGCGCATAAAGACCTGTTCGATAATAAATATCGATAAAATTAAGGCCAATCGCCTTTTGCACGATCTGTACTTCATTATCCGCCGGTGCGCCGACCTCTTCGGTAATCACTTTCATGACACCGACATCACCGTGTTCGCTGATCTCTACTTTTCTTGAAGACATTGCCACCCTACCCTCCTGAGTTTTCTATTAGCCACAATGGATGAAACAGATTAGTGTATTTAAGACGATACGCTGTATTAAATCAACGGAGTCAGTTAAAATAATTATTATGATACAGTCAAAATCTGCTTAGGCAGCAATTAAAATGAACAAAGGCATGCACCCCGTCTCTTCTGAAGTCGCCAAACAGGATCCTGCGCTCGAATCCAACGCGGTCAGCGAGGCTTGCGGTCCTTTTTACACCCACGCGGCAAACAATAAAGGGCTCAAGAACATCGGCTATCTGATCAAACTGAATTTTCATTCCATATCGCAAATGATTGAAGCTGAAATGGAACCCCTTGGCCTGACGGCCTCGCAATGGCACCCAATTGCCATTATCGGGATGGAAAAAGCCAATACCCCGGCCAGTGTCGCGCGCACTGCAGAGGTCGATACCGGGGCCATGACGCGTACCCTGGATCGCCTGGAGAAAAAAGGGTTTCTCAAACGCCGCCGCTCTACGAATGATCGCCGTGTCGTTGAACTGGAACTAACGGAAAAAGGCCACACGGTCACTGAAAAGCTGATGCCCGCGGTTTCCCGTGCGCTCAATGCCCACCTCAAGGGCTTTACCAACGAAGAAACCACGCTATTGATCAGCTTTTTGCAACGAATGCAGCAAAATGGCAACACCGAGACCTACGAGCACCTGCTCAAGGAACTTGAAAACGATGACGGCTGCGTCCTGTCCTGTAACAATAAGCCGTCAGCGACCTGATTTGCACATGGCCGGCAGCAGGCGCAATGGAGACAGTCTCACGGATCGCACCGGCACGAGGCGCGCTCGCGCATAGCGCCCTACAGCCTTCGAAGAAAAGCAGGCACTGTGCGAGCGGCTACCCTGCCCACGCATAGTGGCCGGTCAATTTAAGCCCATAATTTCAAGCTCAGAATTGTCAAACCGATCATTGACGCCATGTTCAAACGCATGTCGGGCTGACACAAGAGCCCATCTTGATGGACACGATGCGCAGGCGTGTCCAAAGCAAGCGCCGCGCAGTACCGGCGGCGGCCTGCTGCCGATGACCTACCGTTTTTTACCAACCAGCGACCCCAGCACACCGCGAATCAATTGCCGTGCAGCGCCACGCACATAGCTTTTGGCCACTTGCTGGACCACGCCGTCGCGACGACCACCGCGCGGACCGGTGGAGCCGATCATCAGATCCTTGACCATACCCAGGATCCCGTCATCTTCTGCACCTGCTGCCGGTTTGCCTGACGCCTGTTCCGTATTTTTCCCCTCGGTTCGCTTGGCCAGCACTTCGAACGCAGACTCCCGATCGACCGGCTTATCGTATTTGCTGCCAAATTGCGACTGGCTGCGTAACGCCTGACGCTCAGCGTCGGTCGCAGGGCCGATACGACTGGCTGGTGGCAAAACCCAGCCGCGCTGCGTAATGCCCGGGCTACCCTTGGCATCAAGAAAGGACAGCAGGGCCTCACCGACACCCAGTTGCGCAATGGCCTGGGTAATATCCAGATCCGGATTGGGACGCATGGTTTCAGCCGCTGTTTTCACCGCGCGCTGATCCCGTGGCGTAAAGGCGCGCAGCGCATGCTGTACCCGGTTACCCAGTTGTCCCAGTACCGTATCGGGAATGTCCAGCGGATTCTGGGTCACAAAAAACACGCCTACACCCTTGGAACGCACCAGCCGCACAATCTGCTCGATTTTCTGCAGCAGCGCCTCGGGGGCATCGGTAAACAGCAAATGAGCTTCGTCAAAGAAAAACACCAGGCGTGGTTTCTCGGGATCGCCAATTTCCGGCAGAGCCTCGTATATCTCGGCCAGCAACCACAACAAAAATACCGCATACAGCTTGGGCGACTGCATCAGCTTGTCGGCCGCCAGGATATTGACAATGCCCTGTCCGCTGGCATCGGTGCGAAGCAGATCTTGAATATCGAGCATGGGCTCGCCAAAAAAATGATCGGCGCCCTGCGACTCCAGTTGCAGCAATGCACGCTGGATGGCGCCCACTGAAGCGGCTGACACGTTGCCATAGTTCTGCCGCAGTTCGCTGGCGCGGTCAGCCACGTTTTGCAGCATGGCCCGCAGATCCTTGAGATCGAGCAACAATTGCCCTTCATCATCGGCAACCTTGAACACCAGATTCAATACGCCTGCCTGGGTATCGTTCAGGTCCAGCATGCGGGACAGCAACAGAGGCCCCATGTCTGAGATAGTGGCCCGCACCGGGTGCCCCTGCTCGCCAAATACATCCCACAAAACCGTTGGCGCAGCCCCCCATTGCGGCGTTGGCAGGCCGTATTTCTGCAAGCGTTCCTGCAATTTGGGGCTATCCGCACCGGTCTGGGATATCCCGGTAAGATCACCCTTGACGTCTGCCATGAATACCGGCGTTCCCAAGCGGGAAAACGACTGGGCCAGCACCTGAAGCGTGACCGTTTTACCGGTGCCGGTCGCCCCCGTGATACAACCGTGACGATTGGCCATTTGTGGCAGGATGACGACATCTGTCTGACCACTTTTTGCAATAAGTACCGGATCTGCCATGAGTTTCCCTTTGTATCGATTAACGTGCTGATCACGCTTTCCAAGCCCGGTTCAGTACCGGATGCACTACCCGTGCCGGCTGCGCGAAGAAGCGTGTACGATGAAGCCTGGACTAAATGCGATGTTGCCCCTGGGGCAGCCATCCCGCCCGAATGTCGGTAAAATGACGTAAACAAGCCGTATTCTATAAAAGTTTATGACTGTTCAGGGTAAAATTCTTTATTTTGCTACTTCAAGAGTTAATCAAACCATGGCAGGTCACAGTAAATGGGCAAATATCCAGCACCGCAAAGGTCGCCAGGATGCCAAGCGTGGAAAAATCTGGACAAAAATCATTCGTGAGGTCACGGTCGCCGCGCGTGCCGGCGGCCCCGATCCGGACACCAACCCGGCCTTGCGCCTGGCCTGGGACAAAGCCACTGCTGCCAATATGCCAAAAGACAACATCCAGCGCGCCATTACGCGCGGCGCTGGCGGGGCTGATGGCGAAAACTACGAATCCATACGCTATGAAGGCTATGGCATCAGCGGCGCTGCAGTCATCATCGACTGCATGACAGATAACCGCACCCGCACGGTATCCGATGTGCGTCATGCGCTCACCAAGCATGGCGGCAATCTGGGCCAGGACGGTTCAGTGGCATTCATGTTCAAGCATTGCGGACAGTTTATTTTCAGTCCCGACTATTCCGAAGACCAGATCATTGAAGTGGCGCTGGAAGCCGGCGCCGAAGATGTGGTAACCGATGAAGAAGGACTAATCGAAGTGCTGTGCGAGCCGCCGCTCTTTTCCGATGTGCGCGCCGCTTTTGAAAAGGCCGGCCTGAAACCGGAAATGGAAGGCGTCATCATGAAGCCGCTGAACGAAACGGAACTGACCGGCGAGGACGCAAAAAAAATGCAAAAAATTCTTGATCAGCTCGAAAGCCTGGATGACGTGCAGGAGGTGTACACCACCGCTGTCTTCAATGAAACGGAAGAAGGATAAGATACCCAATGAAGGCACTTGTTATTGGTAACGGTGGACGCGAACACGCCATCGCCTGGCGGCTTGCACAGTCGCCACGTATTTCCACTGTATTTGTCGCCCCCGGCAATGGCGGCACTGCCACCGACCCGGCCCTGACCAGCCTGCCCATCTCCGATCTGCAGCAACTGGCGCAATTTGCGCTGGACGAACAGATCGCACTCACCGTAGTCGGCCCCGAAGCGCCGCTGGCCGCCGGTGCAGTAGACCTGTTTCGCAGCAAGGGCCTGGCGGTTTTCGGCCCCACCCAGGCTGCCGCGCAACTGGAAAGTTCCAAGGACTTTGCCAAAGCCTTCATGCTGCGGCATCACATCCCCACGGCTGCCTACGCAACCTTTACCGATCCGCAAGCCGCGCATCGCTATGTGCGTGAGCAGGGCGCGCCCATTGTGGTCAAGGCCGATGGGCTGGCTGCCGGCAAAGGCGTGGTTGTGGCGCAAACTGAAGACGAAGCGCATGCCGCCATCGACAGCATGCTTGGCGACGGCGCTCTGGGTAGCGCCGGCGCCCGCGTGGTGATCGAAGCCTGCCTGGAAGGCGAAGAGGCCAGTTTTATCGTCATGTGCGACGGCACGCATGTGCTGCCCATGGCCAGCAGCCAGGACCACAAGCGCCAGCTCGACGGCGACAAAGGTCCAAACACCGGCGGCATGGGCGCCTACTCGCCCGCTCCGGTTGTCAGCGAAGTGCTG
>JBOIGK010000549.1:0-8132 GCA_050742695.1 Advenella sp.
GGTTTCAACGGGAACCGCATCGTCGTCCAGTCTGGCCAGGCTCAGTAGACGGTCCAGAATGCCCTGCAATTGCAGCACGCCGTAATCAGCTTTATTCAATGCCGCTTTCAGTGTTTTGTTCTCATCAGGCAGATCGGCGGCCAGCCCCGCGACTTGAATATGTGTTTTTATACCTGTCAACGGTGTTCGCAGCTCGTGTGCGGCATTATCGGTAAAGCGTCGCTCGCGCAAAATGGCGCCCTGCAGCCGCTCAAGCAATTGCTCGATTGTGTTCAGCAGCGGTTGCAGTTCAAGCGGTGCCTTGATAGGCGCCAGCGGGCTATCATCACCGGGTTTACGCTTTGCCAGCATATCCCGAACGCGCTCCAGCGGCGCGATCCCGTGCGTGATGCAAAACCAGAGCATGATCAGGCTGCCAAACAAGGCCACCAGAAAGGGGACGCCGGCCGATAGAGCCAGTTCTTTGATCAAGGCTTCCCGGGTATCCATGCTATCTGCAGTGGCAATCTGGACATTGCCTTGCCTGAGCATATAGGTACGCCATCTTTTTTTGCCATACATATGTGTGCCAAAACCGGAGATGGCCTGCGTCAGATCGGGACCACCAGCCGTACGCACGATCGCCTGGGCCGTTATCTGGCTGCGTAACAGACTGACTTCACAGGCCACGCCGTCGCGCGCAATCACGTCAAAGGGTTTTCTGCTGTCGCTCGCTGACAGATAGGCCGGTTCAGGAAGCTGCGCAACCATACCCGCCACCATTCTTGCAGAGGCGGCCAGGCGATTGTCCAGCGCGTCACGCAACGATTGGCGCGCATCCAGAAACATCCACCCGGCGACTGCAGTCCATAGAATGGACAAACCGAGCCCGATAATGAGAAGCAAACGTACGCGCAGGCTCATAGTTCGTCCATTTTCTCCGGTAATCCAAGCCGGTAACCCAGGCCTCTGACCGTCTCGACGATATTGTTGCCGAGCTTGCGGCGCAGGTGATACACATGAACATTGATCGCATTGCTCTCCAGACTCTGTTCATAGCCATAAACGCTATCGCACAGTTGTTCGGTGCTCAGGATGGCTTTCGGATTCTGTAATAATGCGCGCAGCAATGCCAGTTCGCGCCTGGCCAAGGAAACCGGGCGGCCATGCAGCCGGACCTCGCCCGTTGAGGCACAGAAGACCAGGCCACCGTGCTCGACGAAATCCTTGCTGCGACCAGCGCGGCGTCGCGTCAGCACATGCAGCCGAGCCTGCAGTTCCAGCAAATCGAAGGGCTTGACCATATAATCATCGGCGCCGCCGAGCAATCCTGTTATCCGATGGGAGAGGGCGTCGCGCGCAGTCAGCACCAGGATGGGCAGTTGTAGACCCTGATCGCGCCAGCGATGCAGCAGGCTAATGCCGTCCTCGTCCGGCAGTCCAAGATCGAGAATGCACACATCGAAATACGAAGACTTCAAAGCCGTATCGGCCAGGCTGGCGCAATTGACATGGTCAACAGTCAGCCCATGTAGTTTTAATCCGGTGACAATGCCGCTAGCCACCAGCGCATCATCTTCGACAAGCAGTACGTGCATAATGGCCACCTATTTCCTGGTTGGCGTTGATCATCAAATCAAAATAATTGGGATATCCCGGCAATAACAAGCGGCTCATCTTAACAGGTTTTTCGGTATCCGCAGTTTTCGTGTTTTCTTAATACTGTCTTAATTCTGGCGCGGTACCGTAAGCAATATTTCGCGGCATCAGCCCGCCTGTCCGATGATTGCCGGGAGACGTTTGCCGTTAATCAGTGCCTGCGGCGGGACTATAAAAAACGATTTGATCATGTGGAGCCAAAAGGATGAGAGACAAGCGCAGTCAATCGCAAAAGTTTGCGCGTTTGCGCAGTGCACCAGAGAACTTTATTTCAGATGAATTTGTATCTGAGGTTCGCCAACACGGCTGGGACGACACGCGACGAAGTTTTATACGTAAAAGTTTGATGGCGGCAGGCGCGGCGCTTGCCGGTGGCGGGGTAGCGCGTGCTGCAACGCAAAATCCACCCGACCAGATGATTACGGAACCGCGTCCGTGGAGCACGTCGCTGGGTAATCCAGTGGTTTTTCATCCCTATGGGCAGCCTTCAAAATATGAGGCGAACCTGCAAAGACGGCAATCTCCCGGGTTAACGGCAGTCTCGCAGGCCTCTGTTGCATTTTCGCCGCTGCAGGGCATGTTTGGAATTATTACCGCCAGCGGGCTTCATTTCGAACGTCATCATCAGGGATGGGTGGACGTAGACCCGACAGAGCATCGCTTCATGATCAACGGCATGGTCAAAAATCCCAAAGTCTATACGATGGATGACCTGATGCGATTGCCCTCGGTTTCCCGGATGCACTTTATCGAGTGCGGCGCCAACACAGCCATGGAGTGGGGCAATGTTGCTGTTCCCACGGTCCAGTACACCCACGGCATGTTGTCCTGTTGTGAGTTTACAGGTGTGCCCCTGAAGTACCTGCTGCAAGACTGCGGCGCGGATTTCAAGAACGCGCAGTTTATCCTGGCTGAAGGCAATGACGGCTCAAGCGAGACACGGACCATAGCCATGGCGCGCGCCATGGATGACGTTATTGTTGCCTGGGGGATGAATGGCGAAATGTTGCGCCCCGAGAACGGCTACCCGTTGCGTCTGGTTGTGCCGGGCGTGCAAGGGGTGTCGTGGGTAAAGTGGCTACGCAGGATCGAAGTGGGCGACAAGCCATGGAACGCCAAAGACGAGACCTTGGGCTATGTTGATCACATGCCCGACGGCACGTTGCGTCAATATACCTCCATTCAGGAGTGCAAATCCGTGATTACCAGCCCGTCCGGCGGCCAGGCATTGCTTTCTACAGGTTTCTACAACATTACCGGTCTTGCCTGGTCCGGTCGCGGAAAAATCAAAAAAGTGGATGTCTCGGTCGACGGAGGCAGGAACTGGAAAACGGCAACGCTCAATACGCCTATTCTGGACAAATGCCTGACACGGTTCAATTTTGCATGGAACTGGGATGGATCGCCTGCCATATTGCAAAGCAGGGCAGTGGACGAGACCGGCTATGTTCAGCCGACGAAATCCCAGTTAGTTGCCGTGCGTGGCACCCGCTCCATTTATCACAACAATGCTATCCAGTCATGGAAAGTGGCCGAATCAGGGGAGGTGTTCAATGTTCACGTTGAATAATGTCCGGGCATTATTGGTGGTGCTCTCGTTGTTTGTCGCACAATCGTCAATTGCCCAGCCGATTGATATCTCTGCATTGACGTCCACGCCCGATGAGCAGGCGCAGATCGAGGCCACAATCAAGAAAATGGCCGAACAAAACCTTACTTTTCAAAATGTCGGTCGTGATGCCCTGAAGGTGGAAGTGCAGGCCTGGGATATAGACGTTCGTCCCGATTTCCAGGGCCTGATACCTGGCAAAGGCAGCGTGGCTGATGGGGAAGAGGTCTGGGCCTCGAAATGCGCTTCCTGTCATGGCGACTTTGGCGAGAGCAATAAGTTTTTTGCCCCGCTGCTGGGTGGGACCACCGAGGATGATGTCAAAGCCGGCAGGGTAAGCAACCTGCGCGCCGAAGCCAATGTGCCGTCGACCACAATCATGAAGATCAGCACGGTATCCACATTATGGGATTTCATATACAGAGCCATGCCCTGGAATGCGCCCAAATCACTTACACCGGATGAAACCTATGCAGTGGTTGCCTATTTGCTGAGCGAAGCCAGCGTTGTTGACGCCGACTTTGAGCTGACCGATAGCAACATTGCAGAGGTGCAAAAGCGGATGCCCAACCGGGATGGCATGGTGGTCTATCCCGGGCTCTGGCATACGAAGGGCAAACCGGATACGCAGAATACGGCATGCATGCAGGATTGTGCCGGGCAAGCCAAAGTTGTCTCGGCGTTGCCGGAGCACGCTCGAAATATGAACGGCAACTATGCCGCACAAATGCGTATGGTAGGTGCGGCAATTGGTGTCAATTCCGATGAGCCGAAACTGACCGGTAAGCCAGAAGACAATGCTGCCGCGGTACGGGCTTATGCCAAGCAGACGATCAAGGGCAACGAAAAAAACGTGAGCGCCAAATCGGGCGGCGACGCCGGCAAGGATGATGCAAAGGCGCCTGATGCGTCAATGGACGCGGCAGCCGAGGAAAAAGTCAAGGCAATTCTGACCACCAATGCGTGCACCAGCTGTCATGCGGCGAGTACCAAACTGGTCGGGCCGTCGTTTAAAGAGATTAGTGATAAATACTCGGAAAGCGACACTGCCAAGCTGGGTGAAAAAATAAGGAAAGGCGGGTCTGGTGTCTGGGGCGCCATACCGATGCCACCGCAGCCAGGCATTGCCGATGGCGATATTTCCCTGGTAACCAAATGGATACTTTCTGCTGAACATAATTGAGTACCTCGATTGATTTTTTATTGGAGACAACGATGGATATAAAACGACGTAATTTTCTACAGGCCAGCGCCGTATTAAGTTTTGCGGTCATGACCGGCGTTCTGACGCTTGAACAAGCGCGTGCTGCGGAAACGCAATGGAATAAAGAACTGTTTGAGGCCACAGACAATGAAGGGGTATTCAAGGCCTTGGGTGCAACTAACCCGGAAAAAAGCGACAAGGTAAAGCTGGTGGCGCCGGATATTGCGGAAAATGGCGCAGTTGTGCCCATTGCCTTGAGCACCGATATGGCAAATGTCACGATGATGGCCTTTCTGATTCCCGAAAATCCCAACACCATGACCGGCATGTTCAATATTCCTGAAGGCACCGAAGCCAATATCGCCACCAGGGTGAAGATGGCCAAGACGTCGGATATTTTCGGTCTGGTCAAGGCGGGCGACAAATACTATTTGGCGCAGAAAGAAGTCAAAGTGACGCTGGGTGGTTGTGGCGGCTGATTACTGTTGGTTTTCAAATTTTTCGAACATTAAATGGGAGTGGTAAATGGCAACGAGACCAATGCGTATTCGCGCGAAAGAAACGGACGGGGTAGTAAACGTAAAGGTACTAATGGCCCACGTGATGGAAACCGGGCAGCGCAAGGATCAGGACGGAAAGGTAGTGCCTGCCTGGCATATCACCAATGTGACGGCAAAATGCAATGACAAGGACGTATTTTCTGCCCAATGGGGCCCGGCGATCTCCCGGGATCCTTATCTGGCTTTCAGTTTCAAGGGTGCCAAGAAAGGGGACAAAATGGAGATAACGTGGATCGACACCAAGAAAGAAACCAGAACCGATACGGCCGAGATTAAATAAAAAACGTTCTGGTGGACGCTTGGGACAGTATCCATCATTAAGGAGAAGACAATGTTAAGACAATTAAAAAAAAAATTACCCGGCGCGATTGCATTTTTGCTGATCGCGTCGGCCACAGGCTCCGGGTTTGCTAGCGCCCAATCGGTCGATAGCACACAGGAGGGAATTGACGATTATCGGCAGATGTTGTCCGATGGAGGCAACCCTGGTGATTTGCTAGTGGATACCGGCAAGGAACTGTGGCAGGAAAAAAAAGGACCGAAGAATGTGTCGCTCCAGGCCTGTGATTTAGGATTGGGCCCGGGCGTGGTCAAGGGCGCCTATGCCCAGTTGCCGCGTTTTTTCAAGGATGCCGACAAGGTCATGGATGCCGAGACGCGGATTATGTATTGCATGCAGAACTTGCAGGGCATCAATCCAAAGGACATCACGCCAACGGTGTTTTCCAAATCGGGCGACATCTCTACCGACTGGGAGGCGATTGTTGCCTATGTTGCCAATGAGTCTTCCGGGATTGCAATGGCGGCCCCTCAGAGTCATGCGGCAGAAAAAGCCGCCTATGAGCGTGGGCAGAAGATATTTTTTCATCGCAGCGGTCCCTATGACTTTTCCTGCGCCACCTGCCATGGCGCTGCCGACAAGCGCATCCGCTTGCAGAATTTGCCGGATCTGTTAAATGCAAAAGATGCGCAACAGGCATATACCACCTGGCCGGGGTATCGAGTGTCTCAGGGCGTCGTAAGAACCATGCAATGGCGTTTACAGGATTGCTTCAGGCAGCAAAGGCTGCCAAAGCTCAAATTTGCCTCTCAGGCATCCATCGATCTATTGACCTTCCTGGCCGTGCGGGCCAAAGAAGGAAAAATGGCGGCTCCTGGAATCAAACGTTAGGAAAAAAAATGAAAAAATTACATTACGCGGCAATGATTGCATGCATGTCTTTGACTGGCACCTCTTCCTTTGCGCAGCCTTTGACCGGCGCGAGCGATCAGGACGTCATGACGGTATTGAAAGATTCCTTTGCGCCCGTGGGCGAAGTCACGCTTGATCGTCTGGAGCAGTCGCAAGAGCAAAAAGCCTGTTCTGACGTGGCGGCAACTGGACAGCCGATTCCTAAAGAGGCCATGGAAAAGCTATTGAAGCAGGCCATGGCATCGGTCAAGCCACCGGCCGATAAACAATTTCTTGGCGACTGGAAAGTGGGCGAAAAAATTGCGCAATCTGGCGTCGGGTTGCAGTTTAGCGATAAGCCGGGGGTGGCTTCCGGTGGCAACTGTTATGCCTGTCATCAGATGACCAAATCGGAAATTGCTTTCGGCAATATCGGGCCATCGTTGCTGCATTATGGTAAGAACCGGGGTAACTCAGCGCAGATGCTTGAATACACCTGGAACAAAATCTATAACTCGCATGCCTATACGGCCTGCTCCAATATGCCGCGTTTTGGTTCGGCCGGTATTCTGACAGAGCAGCAAATCAAAGACGTCATGGCATTGCTCTTTGACCCGGCTTCACCGGTGAATAACGAATAAGCATGTCGCCAGGTAAACGGCGGTGCACGCAACGACAGGAAGTATATCCATGACCAATCTTCAAGCGCCTTTGATAAGGCTTTTTCTTGTGCTTGCGATATGCCTGGGTGTATCGGTACAAGCCCAGGCCGGTGTTACGTCATTAAAAAAGGGTGCCCGCATTGCTTTGCCGGCATTTACGCTGCTCGATGGCAGCGTGATTGCCAGTGAATCATTGAAGAACAAACCTGTGTTGCTGTCGTTCTGGGCATCCTGGTGCCCTTACTGCGCCAGACAGAACCCGTATATCCAAAAACTGCATGAGCAGGTGAAGGATTCTGATATGCAGATCATTACGGTGTCTATCGACAAAGATTTGAAAGCGGCGTCGGATTATATGGCAAAGCATAACTCTACCTTCACTGCCGCGAAATTTACCCCGGAGCTCAAGGCCGTCTTTGGTGAGATAAAAATCATTCCCTTGGTATATGTCATTGATAAAAACAGCATTATCCAGGAAGTCATACCCGGAGAAATGTTTGAAGAAGATGTCCTGGATATGCGTAAGTACGCGAAATAAATACTGATAAAAGGAGATAAATATGGTGAACAGAAGAGAATTTCTCCAGATTCTGGCAATCGCTTCTGCGGGAGGTTACGCCTTTCCGAAAGATGTGCTGGCAGCTGACAATGACATGCAGACCTTCTATGATATGCCGACATTCGGCAATGTCAGCTTTTTGCATTTCACCGATTCTCACGCTCAGCTTCTGCCTATCTACTACCGGGAGCCGTCGGTCAATATTGGTCTGGGCGCATCCCTAAATAGAGCGCCACATTTGGTCGGGGATGCATTTCTTAAAGAGTTCGGCATGAAGGCAAACTCCATGCAGGCTTATGCTTTTACCGCCCTGGACTATACAGAGAGTGCGAACAGATTTGGCAAGGTGGGCGGGTTCTCTCATCTGGCGACATTGATCAAACGACTGAAGGCGGATCGTCCGCATGCATTGGTTCTGGATGGCGGAGACACCTGGCAGGGCTCTGCGACCTCTCTTTGGACCAAGGGGCAGGATATGATCGATGCCTCGCTGTTGCTAGGCGTGGACATGATGACGGCGCACTGGGAATTTACCTATGGCATGGATCGTGTGCAGGAAGCAGTAGATGGTCTCAAGGGCAAGATCAATTTCCTGGCGCAGAACGTTGAAACGTCGGATTTTGGCGACCCGGTATTTGAGCCTTATGCCATTCGCCAAATCAATGGCGTGCAGGTGGCTGTTATTGGCCAGGCTTTTCCGTACACGCCTATTGCCAACCCGCGTTATAT
>JBOIGK010000550.1:0-3934 GCA_050742695.1 Advenella sp.
TTCAAATGTGATACGCACTGCGGTACAAACTTGTGCAGGCAAAGTACCGATTATTGCTGGAGCCGGTGGTGGCACCCGGCTGGCGATTCGCTATGCGCAGCAAGCAGAAAAGGCTGGCGCTCAGGGTTTGCTATTGATGCCGCATTACCTGACTGAAGCAGACCAGGACGGTGTTGCGCTGCATGTGGAGCAGGTATGCAAATCAGTGGGTCTGGGCGTTATTGTTTATAACCGATCGCTTTGCCGGCTCAATGCCGATCAGCTTGAGCGGCTGGCCGAACGTTGTCCGAACCTGGTGGGCTACAAGGACGGCATAGGCGATATTGAGTTAATGGTCACGATCCGCCGTCGTCTGGGTGAGCGTCTGTCCTATCTGGGCGGGCTGCCCACTGCCGAGTTCTACGCTGCCGCCTATCGGGCGCTGGGGGTGCCGGTGTATTCGTCGGCCGTATTCAATTTCATTCCGAAAACAGCCATGGACTTTTATCGTGCTATCGTAGCAGGAGACCAGGCAACGGTTGACCGGCTGATAACGGATTTTTTCATTCCCTATTCAGTTATCCGCAATCGCTGCAAGGGCTATGCGGTCAGCATCGTTAAGGAAGGCGCCAGAATTGTCGGGCACGATGCCGGCGGTGTGCGGGCGCCCCTGACCAATCTGAGCGGGCAGGAGAGTGAGGCGCTGGCTGCCCTGATTCATAAGCTGGGCGCCCAATAGTTTGTCGTGAGCAAGCCCGCGGCCCTGGAGCCAGAACACCTTGCTGCTATGTTGACCATCGTGCAGCGCCGGTGGCCAACGCAGGTATCAACAGGCCGGGCTTGTCCGTTTACGGTGAGAACACATGTTGCAAGAGACACTTAAGCCTTTATATATTCGAATCAGTGGCCAGGACAATGTCGCTATTGTTGTCAATGACGGCGGGTTGCCGGCTGGCACCGTCTTTGCCTGTGGTCTGACATTGCAGACTGCGGTGCCGCAGGGGCACAAGGTCGCCCTGCAGGATATTGCCAGGGATGCGCCGGTCATCCGTTATGGCGTGGTCATCGGCTATGCGCTGTGCGACGTTACGGCGGGCGCCTGGGTCAATGAAGCCATGTTGCGCATGCCGCAGGCGCCGTCGCTGGATGCGCTGCCAATGGCAACGCGCAAGCCAGGCGAGATAACGCCGTTGACAGGCCTGACCTTTGATGGGTATCGCAATGCCGACGGTACGGTCGGCACCCGCAATATCCTGGCCATCAGTGCGACCGTGCAGTGCGTGACAGGTGTCGTTGAATTTGCCGTTCGTAAAATTCGCGAAGAACTATTGCCGCGTTATCCGAACGTAGATGATGTGGTCTACCTGGAGCATGGTTATGGTTGCGGAGTGGCGATTGATGCGCCGAATGCCGAAATTCCGATTCGCACCTTGCGTAACCTGAGCCTGAACCCCAATTTTGGCGGCCAGATTCTGCTGGTGAGTCTGGGTTGCGAAAAACTACAGGCGACAAGGATGTTTCCCGCCGGCAGCATCCCGATAGCACAGGATGATCCATACCTGATTACGCTTCAGGACGAAGAGAATGTCGGCTTCGCGAGCATGATCGAAGCGATCATCACAAAGGCCGAAAAACGACTGGTCCAGTTAAACGCGCGCAAGCGTGAGCCCTGTCCGCTGTCGGGGCTGGTGGTGGGGGTACAGTGTGGCGGCAGCGATGCCTTTTCAGGCGTCACCGCCAATCCGGCCGTCGGATATGCGACCGATCTGCTGGTACGGGCCGGTGCGACGGTGATGTTCTCGGAGGTCACCGAGGTTCGTGATGGCATTGCCCAGTTGACCGCCCGCGCCGCGACCCCGGAAGTCGGCCAGGCGCTGCTGCGTGAAATGCAGTGGTACGATAATTATCTGAAGCAGGGTGGGGCGGATCGCAGCGCCAATACCAGCCCGGGCAACAAACGCGGCGGCTTGTCCAATATTGTGGAAAAAGCGATGGGCTCGATTGTCAAATCGGGTACGACGGCGATCAAGGGCGTGGTTGCGCCTGGTGAAAGAGTGGCCAGCAAGGGGCTCAATTTTCTGGCCACGCCAGCCAGCGATTTCATTTGCGGCACTCTGCAACTGGCAGCAGGCATGAATCTGCATGTCTTCACCACGGGCCGAGGGACGCCCTATGGCCTGGCGGCGGTGCCTGTGATCAAGGTGGCAACCCGCGACAGCCTGGCACGACGCTGGTTTGATCTGATGGATCTGAATGCAGGCCAGATTGCCACGGGCCAGGCCACCATTGAGCAGGTGGGACAGGAGTTATTTGATCTGATGATATCCATTGCCAGTGGCCGACAGCAATCCTGTGCCGAAAAGCTAAAATTGCACAATTCACTGGTACTGTTTAACCCGGCGCCGGTAACCTGATGGTGGTGTTCCGATCAGCGTCAACCGGCCTGTCATTTTCAAATGTCGCAGAACAATCCCGGAACCGGAGGCGTTCTGGCCGTTTTTAGGAAAAAACGTTTTAAAATCATACTTTTCCTACCTGTAACCAAACTATTCTTACGGTGACCACAGTACCTATGCCAACCCGCCTATTGATTAACGCTGGCCCAATTAAAAAAAGAGGCAGAACGCTCTCGGATGAAGTGGTCGAGCAACTGACCGAAAAAATCCAGTCGGGCAGTCTGGAAGTGGGGAAAAAGCTCCCGACAGAATCCGAATTTGTCGAAGCCTTTGGCGTGAGCAGAAGTGTAATCCGCGAAGCCATTTCACAATTGCAGGCGCGTGGCCTGGTCGAAACGCGTCACGGGGTCGGCACTTTCGTGCGCGAACCTTCTGTCAAAGATGTGATTTTCGATCGCAGCACCATGTCACCGGGCACGGCCCAAGAGCTGGCTGCCGTGCTGGAGGTGCGGGCATGTCTGGAGTCCGAGGCGGCAGGCCTGGCGGCCCAGCGACGCACCGACGAACAACTGGCAGAACTTGACCGTATTCTGCGTGCCCTGGTCAAGGAAGACATTTCCCGCGATATTTCGGTGGATGTGGATTTCCAGTTTCACGAACAGATCGCCAAGTGCACGCACAACTCGCATTTTCTGGATCTGTTGCGCCAGTTGGGCAAGCACGCCATACCGCGTAGCCGGCTGGCGATTTTCGATCAGGAAAAAGCCATGTATCAGCAGCGCCTGAATATGGAACACGAGGCAATATTCAGCGCCATCGCGGCGCAGGATGCCGATGCTGCGCGTGCCGCCATGCGCATGCACATTATCAATAGCCGTCAGCGCATGAGATCGGCGAGCAAATAAAAGTGTTGCCACGCCCTTGGGCATGAGTTCTTCTGGGCGCAATTGCCTGTGCCGGTCTTTGTGCCGGCCGAACGCGTCGCAGTCCTTGACGGACCCGTGCGACTGTGCTGTCATTGAGCTGAAAGATAAAAAGCCAAAGCCGCAATGGCATCAGCGAGAAGTCTGTCGTTTTGCCGCAAGGGCGGTTGGCCTGGTCCCTGCAATGACAAAGGAGCACTATGACAGTCGAATACGCAAGACAACATTTTCCCGCGCTGTGTCGCCCCCGTCTCGCTGACAGTCACAAGGGCAGCTTCGGTACCGTGGGTGTCATTGGCGGGGCGCCTGGCATGACGGGAGCAGCCTTGCTGGCAGCCCGGGCAGCCTTGATGCAGGGGGCAGGTAAAGTGAAGGTCGGGTTTGTTGATGATTTGCCTTTTGTTGTTGATCCCTCGCATCCCGAACTCATGCTGGGGCGTGCCGACCAGTTGCTGCGTTCTGGCCAGATGACGGTGTGTGTGGCCGGCGTAGGCATGGGGCTGGATGAAAAATCACTGGGCCTGCTGTACCAGGTATTTCGGGCCACCCTTGATGTGCCGTTGGTGCTGGATGCTGACGGCCTGACTTTGCTGGCGCAGGGAAAAATTGGCGCCGGCGCGCGCAATCGTGTACTGG
>JBOIGK010000551.1:0-1941 GCA_050742695.1 Advenella sp.
AATACAGCCGGTAGATGCGGCAAGCAAGGGACGCAAGGCCTCGCACAAACGCATGGTGCCCACCAGATTGACATCAATCACCCGCTCGAACACGGGTAATTTGAACTCCTCGACCCGAGCGATGATGCCCGCGCAATTGATCAGCACATCCACTTTTTCCAGGGACGCAGCAAACGCCGCCACATCCTTGTCACTGGTCACGTCAACAATAGCCTCTGTCACCGTCGCGTGGCGGTACGAGTCCTGGTTGGCCGACGGCAGGCCAGCGGCATAAACCCGTGCGCCCAGCGCGGCCAGCTCTTCTGTGATGGCGCGTCCAATACCCTGGGTGCCGCCGGTGACCACCGCAGTTTTTCCTTCAAGCAAATCTTGTCTGAAACTCATGAGTTTTCCAAATATTATCAATAGGTGGCGCGACCGCCGGAAAGGTCAAACACCGCGCCCGTGCTAAAAGAGCATGATGCGGACAACAGCCATAGCGTCAGTTCGGACACTTCTTCACACTCGCCCAGCCGCTTCATCGGACTTTTATCGATCATGGTTTGCACATGTGCCGGCGACATCTGCTGCAACAGCGTCGTATTAATCGCGGCAGGTGCAATGGCATTGACACGGACCTGGGATTGCGCCAGTTCCTTGCCCAGTGATTTGGTCAGCGCCAGCACAGCCGCTTTGGCCGCGCTATACGCCGACGCGTTTGGCGTGCCTTCCTTGCCTGCCAGCGAGGCGATATTGACGATACGCGCTGCCGGTGCCTGCTTCATCACAGGAACCGTCGCCCGGCAGGTGTTGTAGACCCCCAGCAGATTGACGGCAATCACCCGTTGCCATTCCTGCGGATCGGTATCTTCCAGCGGCAATGTAGAACCTGCGAACCCAGCACAATTGACCAGCATATCGATTTGCCCGCAATTGGCAACAACGGCATTGCAAGCGTCTTGTACAGAGCGGTCATCACAAACGTCAACCTTATTAAACTGCATGCCCTGCTGCTGCAACCCTTGTGGCGGCGCCTTCAAATCCCAGATTGTCACGCTGGCCCCTGCAGCCAGCAGGCGCTGCGCAATATCCAGGCCGATACCGCTGCTGCCACCGGTCACCACGGCAGTACGGTGCGAAAAATCGTAATTGGCTTTGCTACTCATGATCAGCGTACGAACTGGTCGACATAGTCAGCGCCCAGGCCGACGCTTTCATAATGCTTGCGACACATGTCCAGCTTGGTAAATACATCTTCGTAGCCGGTGTGATTACCTTCGCTGTCCACGTAGTACATAATGCCGTTGACCTGGAACATGGTAATCATCTCTTGCACGTCTTCGGGCACATATAGCGTATGGGTTTCACCGGGAGGCTCGAAAACATAACTGCCTTCCGTGGCCACCCAGTCATGCTCCAGATAACGCCATGTGCCTTTGATCACGTAGCCGTGTACCGGCTGCGGATGCCGATGGCAACTGAGCACGCCGGATTTTCTGACGCGTAGAAGATTCATCCAGTACCCCTGCGAGACATTCAGGCAGAGCGGACGAAACCATACATTGGGCGCCTGCGGGACCCAGATGCGTTCATCTTCAGGCACCGCGTTAGGCACCACAATGTCTTTCAATGCTTCTTTCGGATTGGGGTAACGATAGGGAGTGGGTTCGGTCATAACAATTCCTTGGCCCCATCCATGGGGCAATATGTCAAATGTGAGTTCTGAAAACTGGCTAAGTTACTTGATATCAAGTTCTTTCAGAACCTTGCTGTACCCTTCTGTTTCCAGAGCCATCTTCTGTGCAAATGCCTCGCCATCAGCATACACATAGCCTAGGTTCTGCTGTTTGATGGATTTGATCAACTCAGGATCCTGCGCCACTTTCTCAAATGCCTCCTTGAGCACCCTGACTGCTTCTGCCGGCATATTTTTTGGCCCGGCAACACCGCGCCAGGTGCCAT
>JBOIGK010000552.1:0-3424 GCA_050742695.1 Advenella sp.
CCCAGATAAATGGCGCTGTTCATGACCCCTTCCATGCCGGTAACATGGAAAAACGGCAACACGCCCAGAAAAACTGCATCCTGATTTCCCCCGTCATACCATACCGCTGCAGACACCGTGTTATACATGGTGGAACGATGGGTATGGATGCAGCCTTTGGGGTGGCCGGTGGTGCCTGACGTATACGGCATGACAGCCATATCTGCCGGCACGGCTGATGAGGGCAACGGAACGCGGCCACTAGCCAGTGCGTCGCGCCAACGCACTACGCCATTGCCTGCCAGGGCACGCGCAGGCTCGGCGACAACATCAGGTACGTTCTGATCCGATCCTGCCGCAGGCAGATAATCGTGATATGCCGCCACCAGCTTGCTGGCCGGCGCCGCTGCGCCAAGCACGGCAACTTGCTCATGCAGTTCTTGTCCATAAATGATCACTGTGGCGCCGGTATCACGAATGTAATGCTGCAATTCGTCGGCCCGGTTCATCGGGTTGACAGGCACCACCACCGCATCGGCCCGCAAAATGGCATAGTAAGCAAGGACGAATTGCGGACTATTTTGCATATACAGCAGCACCCGGTCGCCCTTGCGCACGCCGCAATCATGCTGCAAAAACCCGGCAAGGGTCTGCACCTGCGCCAGCACCTGCCCATAACTGTAACTGGCACCGTAATACACCAGACACGGCTTGTGCGGATAGCGCAGGGCCGATATCTCCAGATTGGCATGCAGCGCCGTTTCCGGTACGCTTAGGGAGTGGCTGCGCCCACGCGGCCAGACGGCGGAATAATCGGGACGGTTCATGCCACTTCGAACAGCCCTGCTGCACCCTGGCCGCCACCGATACACATCGTGACCACCACGTATTTAACCCCCCTGCGCTTGCCCTCGATCAGGGCGTGGCCGACCATGCGGGCGCCAGACACGCCATACGGATGGCCCACGGCAATCGCACCCCCGTTTACATTGAGCCGGTCGTCCGGAATACCCAGTTTGTCCCGGCAATACAGCACCTGGCAGGCGAAGGCTTCATTCAATTCCCACAAGCCGATATCGTCAACCTTCAGGCCGGCGCGCTCGAGCAAGCGAGGCACCGCGAAAACCGGACCAATGCCCATTTCATCGGGCTCGCAACCTGCGACGGCAAATCCGCGAAAAATACCCATCGGGCTCAGACCGCGCTGACGCGCCACTTCGGCGTCCATCAGCACGCAGGCCGACGATCCGTCTGAAAACTGGCTGGCATTGCCCGCCGAGATAACGCCTTTGGGAAATACCGGACGAATTTTGGACACGCCTTCAAGCGTGGTATCAGGACGGATACCTTCATCTGCAGCAATGGTTACTTCACGGCGGGCAATGCCGCCGGTTGCCTTGTCAAAGACACTCATGACAGTTGTCATAGGCACGATTTCATCATTGAACAGGCCTTCGGCCTGCGCCCGGGCGGCACGCTGCTGGCTGCGGGCGCCATATTCGTCCTGTGCCTGACGCGAGATACCATAGCGCTTGGCCACGGTTTCCGCTGTCTGCAGCATGCTCCAGTACAGTTCGGGTTTGTGCTGACGCAACCAGGGGTCCTGACGCATGAGGGTGTTGGCATCATTTTGCACGCAGGAAATACTTTCAACGCCCCCGGCCACCAGCACCGGAACCTGATCGACAATAATGCGCTGCGCCGCCATGGCAATGGCCTGCAGCCCCGACGAGCAGAACCGGTTGACGGTCACCCCGCCGGCGCTGACCGGCAGGCCGGCCCGCAGGGCAATCGCCCGTGCGATATTGCCGCCGGTTGTGCCTTCAGGCAAGGCCGAACCAATGATGACATCTTCCACTTCAGCTGGATCAATCCCGGCACGCGCGACTGCGTGCGATACTGAATGCGCACCCAGCGTTGCGCCATAGGTCATATTGAATGCACCCTTCCAGGACTTTGCCAGTCCGGTACGGGCGGTTGAAACAATAACTGCTTCTCTCATGTCTCTTCTCCAGGCCGGACGCATGACATTGGGCTGCATAGCGACAACATCAAGGCCAACCAACGCAAATTTCAATTGTATCGGAACAGAAAATACTCAATCCTGCTGACACTGGCAGACACGATATGCTCAGTTTCCTGGCATAACCCCTTGAGTGCCTGCCGCGTGACCGTAGATACGACAGGCAGGCGATGGCCTGTCTGCCCAAGCACCTTCTACTTACTTCAGTGCTTCACCACTTTGTGCATGCTTTTCCAGCAAGGCTGCCGGTTGCCATGCCTTGGGCCGGGCCGAACCGGCGCCAAATTGGCCCAGCGCCCGCACTACATTGAACAGGCCGGCCTGTTGAGCATAGTGCATAGGGCCGCCGCGATGCAACGGGAAACCATAACCATTCAGGTAAACAATGTCGATATCCGACGCGCGCAGGGCAATGCCTTCTTCAAGAATTTTCGCCCCTTCATTGGCCAGCGCGTAAACGCAACGCTCCACGATTTCCTGGTCGCTGATTTTGCGCGGTGTAACGCCCTTTTCCTTGCGGAAGGTTTCGATCAGTTTTTCGACCTCGGGGTCAACCTGTGGCTTGCGATCGCCGGCAACGTAACGATACCACCCCGCCCCGGTTTTCTGACCAAAACGTCCGGCTTCACACAGACGGTCGGCCACAACCTCTTCATAGCCCTTCGGGTCTGCTTCCTTCTTGCGCTTGCGGATCGCCCAGCCGATGTCCAACCCGGCCAGATCGCCTACGCGATACGGACCCATTGCAAAACCGAAATTTTCCAGCGCACGGTCAATCTGCGACGGCGCTGCGCCCTGCAACATCACCTCATCAGCCGCATCGCGATAGGCATACAGCATGCGGTTGCCGATAAACCCGTCACACACGCCCGACACCACCGGTTTCTTGCCGATTTTTTTGCCCATGTCACTGCACGTGGCCAGCACATCTTTGGCCGTTTTTTCACCGCGCACGATTTCCAGCAGCTTCATGACATTGGCCGGGCTGAAAAAATGCAGTCCGATCACGTCTTGCGGCCGTTTGGTAAAAGAAGCGATCTGGTCCACGTCCAGGGTTGAGGTATTGGAGGCCAGAATCGCACCGGGTTTGATGACGCGATCAAGTTCACGGAACACGATTTGCTTGACACCCATGTCTTCAAAGACGGCCTCAATGACCAGGTCAACTTCGCTCAATGCGTCATAGGACAGGGTCGTGCTGAGCAGTTTCATGCGTTCTTCTACCTGCTCGGCTGTAATCCGCCCTTTTTTCATGGTGTTTTCGTAGTTCTTGCGAATGGTGGCAACGCCACGCTCCAGCGCTTCTTCCTTCTGTTCAAGCAGGATCACCGGAATGCCGGCGTTCAGATAATTCATACTGATGCCGCCACCCATGGTGCCGGCGCCGATCACGCCGACCAGGCTAATCGGACGCAACGGGGT
>JBOIGK010000553.1:0-7985 GCA_050742695.1 Advenella sp.
GTTTCGTACATGTCAATATGCGGATAGGTTCGGTATCCTGCCGCCACATCCAGAAGTGCTGCATGCGTCTGCCCAAGATTGGCATGCAAATCAAAACTTGCACCTACTGGAACACCAGGCGCACACTCTCGTACTGCTCGCAACAACTCGATATCGGGTGCTTTTCTGGTTTTCGTAATCGATGCGCCATGCAATGAAAGATAGATTGCATCAAATTTGCTGGCAGACAAGCCTGTTACTATGTCATCTCTTAATGTAGTGAACACCTCATCATCCATAGGTCCGGCTGGCATTGCAGATGCACATCGCAATACCGTGACTTCCCATTCCGGATGCTGCCTTGCGAACGCGTCGACAGCACCCAGCTCTGTTGCCGTTCCCCTTGCTGCAGCCAGGGCCGCGTCACCACTGGACCATTCACGCAGATGAAAGTCCTCGAGCCGTCCCGGTACGGGACTGAACGCATTGCCTTCATACCAGAATCGGGCCACCGCAATTTTCTTTCGGGATGATGCCGCCATTGACTGTGCTCCTATTTCGCCTGGATGCCGGCATTTTTTACCAGCGTCTCGTACTTGGCCTTTTCTGTTGCAAGGTGGTCGGCCAGCTCCGCTGCCGTCCCGCCCATCGGCCTGGCGGCCTGGTCTGCCAGTCGCTTCTGCGTTTCCGGCAATTGCAGCCATTTGTTAACGGCGCGATTTAATGTATCGATCACCGTTGGCGGTGTTTTGGCTGGCGCCATCAGAACAAACCAAGAGGTCAGCTCATAGCCCGGGACGGTTTGCGCCACGGTTGGAATGTCCGGTGCCGACGCTGCTTTGGTGCTGCTTGTTACGCCCAGCGCATTCAACTTGCCGGATTTAATAAAAGATAATGCAGTTGGAAGATTATCACCTGAAAGTTGGATTTGCCCGCCAAGCAGATCATTGGTTGCCTGACTCGCCCCTTTATAGGGAATGTGATTGATACTTATGCCCGTTTTCTGCAATAGCAATTCCAATGCAAGATGACCTGTGCTTCCCACACCTGGTGATCCCCAATTAAGTGATGTAGGATCCTGCTTGGCACGCTTTATCAAATCGGCCATATTTTTCAGGCCGGTACCCGGATTACTCAGGACAACATTGGGAACTTCAGCAATATACGCAACGGGTGCAAAATCTGCCTGCGCATCGTAGCCTGTATTTTTGTATACCAGTTGGTTCACAATCTGCGTGCCGGGCGTGCCAAGCAGCAAGGTGTATCCGTCGGGCTTGGCTCGTGCCACTTCTGATGCACCCAGATTGCCGCCCGCGCCTGCCTTGTTCTCAACAATAACATCATTGTTCAGTTGTTGCCGCAACCCCTCGGCAGCCAAGCGACCCAGAAAGTCGGTGGTGCCACCCGGAGAAAACGGCACCACGATGCGTATGGGTGCGTCAGGCCACGCATACACTACGCCGCCAGACATGACGGCGCACATGCCCAAAAGCGCCAGCGGCAGCTGGTGCAGCACTTTATTCAGCTGATTCATATTGCCCCCTGTACATAAAATAGATCATTTGATTTATATTATCATAATAATAGATCACATGCCTTATAATCATTGATCACTCGTCTGGTACTTCACGAACCCTGGCTTCACTCAACGCATATTGGTTTGATATCACATGACTCATATTATTCATAGAAATCCACAAGCCCGGCTGCCCATTGCAGCCAGCGGCAGCGGCTGCTTTATTACTGACACACAAGGCCATCGCTATTACGATGCGAGCGGTGGCGCCGCCGTGTCTGCAATCGGGCACGGTCACCCTGTCGTGCTCGAAGCCTTGACGACTCAAGCCCAACAACTGGAATATGCCCATACCAGTTTTTTTACAACCCACGCTGCCGAGGCCCTGGCCGATCATCTTTCACAGCACGCCCCTGCCGGTCTGAACAAAGTGTATTTTCTGTCAAGCGGCTCGGAGGCTGTGGAAACAGCTATTAAAATGGCCCGTCAATATCACGTGGATAATGCAGAACCATCCAGAGCCCGGTTTATCGCGAGAAGGCAGAGTTATCACGGCAATACCTTAGGCGCCCTCTCCATTGGAGGTAATCTGCCTCGTCGAACACTTTACGAACCATTATTGATGGATGTGCTGCACGTCTCGCCCTGTTTTCCCTATCGCTATCAAAGCGAAAACGAATCAGACGACGCTTACAGCACCCGGCTGGCCGCAGAACTTGAGGACACCATTGTCCAGGCGGGACCGGAAACGGTCGCAGCCTTTTTTGCAGAGACAGTTGTGGGCGCCACCGCAGGCGCAGTGGCTCCCGTCCGAGGCTATTTCGAAAAAATCAGGCAAGTCTGTGATAAATATGGCGTTTTGCTGATACTTGATGAAATCATGTGTGGCATGGGCAGAACGGGAACTTTGCACGCGTTTGAACAGGAAGCGGTAACGCCCGATATATTATGCCTGGCCAAAGGATTGGGCGGCGGCTATCAGCCTATTGCTGCGGTGATGGCACGAGATTTTATTATCGATAGAATATATCGTGGCTCCGGCGCATTCCAGCACGGTCATACCTACGTGGGGCATCCAATTGCCTGCGCTACCGCACTTGCTGTTCAGCAACTTGTACAACGGGAAAATCTGGTCGGACAATGCGCAA
This sequence comes from Advenella sp., assembly GCA_050742695.1. Lineage (GTDB taxonomy): Bacteria > Pseudomonadota > Gammaproteobacteria > Burkholderiales > Burkholderiaceae_B > Advenella. The sequence continues at coordinate 2,644 of JBOIGK010000553.1, forward strand.
AGCTTGGAACAGCACTTCACTCTATGCTAACTGAACGCTTTGGAGAGCATCGCCACGTCGCCGACATTCGTGGTCGTGGATTATTTCAGGCAATCGAACTGGTGGTCGATCGTGACTCGGGCAAACCGTTCGATCGCCAACTGAAGATCAACCAGCGCATTAAACAGGCAGCTTCTTCTCGCGGACTACTATGCTACCCGGGTGGCGGTACAATAGACGGCCTGTCTGGGGATCATATTCTGCTGGCGCCACCGTATATTACAACCGAAAGTGAACTATCCGAAGCGGTCGATATACTTGGACAATCGGTTGATCACGCGCTGGCCAACCTTGTTAACTAGAAAGTACAGATGGATAGACCTGAACATGGCAGGACAGCGGCAGATGGTATTTTCCAACGGGCAATGACAAGCATAGATGCAACCACGACAGATTGAGGATCGAACATGGATAAAGAACAAGCGGAAAGTCTGATCAAGTCAAAGTTTTCCGAACTGTCTCCCATGTTGCAACTGGCGGCAAAATATGTCGTTGATCATCCACGAGAAACAGCCCTTGCCTCCATGCGGCAAGTCGCGAAAAATGCAGGCGTACAGCCCAGCGTGATGCATCGCCTGGCTGTTACGCTGGAATTTGAAGGCTATAACTCGTTCCGGGACGTGTACCGGAACTGGCTGTCAAACAAAGAGAGTTCATTCTCCGCCAGAGCAGCGCAACTACAGAAAAGGAAAGCCGGCGACCTGACCGAGCGACTGATTGCCGACGTCTTAGAGGCCGATATTCACAATCTCGATGCGTTAACCGACTCCCAGTCAACAGCGGCATTCAAACAAGCTCACAATCTGCTGGCGGGCGCCAAGTCTATCTACGTCGTCGGTCTGCGCAGCATGTTCCCCGCAGCATATTATTTCAGTTATTCCTGCGGCATGTTTCTGAACAACACAGTCCTGCTCTCGGGCATCGGAGGCGGTTTTGCCGATCCACTGCGGCGGGCAACAAAAGAAGATGCGCTCATCGTTTTCAGTTGCTATCCGTATGCGCGAGATGCAGCTACAGCGACCCGCTACGCGCGAGCCAAAGGAACAAAGATCATTGCCGTCTCGGACAGCGCCGTATCGCCAATCAGCAAAATAGCTGACGTGTCGTTAATCATAAAAAACGAAACCCCGTCGCTGTTCCCATCCATTACCCCTTTGGTCGTAGTTGCACAGACACTGGTGGCCATGTTGGTGGCCAGTGGCGGCAAAGGTAGCGTGCGGCAGATCAGCAGCAGTGAGACGCAATTGGCAGAGTTTGACGTATATGTGTCTTCACGGAATGGTTAATAGTTGAACCGGGATTTTCTCATCCTTTGGCCTTTGCAATAATTCAGTGAAGTCACGCTCTGCCATTTTTGCCTCCTCACACCGTCTCGGCACCTTCCCGCAGTTGCGCTGCCGCCTGCTGATCACGGAGCCAATCGCCACTTTCAGGATAAGCAAGGCCAAGGTTCTCGCGCAAGGTATCTCCCTGATAATCCTTGCGAAATACACCCCGGCGCTGCAGTTCCGGCACTACCATGCGCACGAAATCTTCATAGCTGCCCGGCGTATGCGTCGGTGAAATGACAAAGCCATCACATCCGCCCTCGACAAACCATTTCTCCATCTCATCGGCAACGGTTGTCGGCGACCCCACAAATACATTGAACTCGTTGAGTCGGGCGCGTTTGGAAAAATCAATAAAATCACGTACCGACGGGTTTGATTTGCCACTTAACATCACAACCCGGTCGCGGAAAGCGCGCCAACCAGATACGGCCTTCATGTCCTCGTCGTTGATGGGTTCGTCTATATCTCGACCCGCAAAATCGTGGTTAAGCACTTCGCAAATCAGTGCCAGGGCGTCTTCATCTTTGGCAAGCGTATCGGCATACGCCATTTTCTGACGGGCGATCTCATCCGTTTCGCCCACGACGACATAACATGCGGTTGCGATCTGCACCTTGTCCGGATCCCGCCCTTCGCTGGCAATCACTGATTTCATTTCGGCATACTGCTTTTTGGCCATATCCAGATTGGGATATACCACAAAGATGAATTCTGCCCAACGGGCCGCAAAGGCCTTGCCACGACCACTCTGCCCTGCCTGAATCAGCACCGGCTGGCCCTGCGGCGATCTGGGTACGGTGAACGGGCCACGGGAATTGAAGTACGCGCCGCGATGATCCAGTCGTTTTACCTTTTCCGGATGGGCAAATAGCCCCTTGTGCTTGTCTATAACCAGCGCCTCTTCCTGCCAGGTATCCCAATGGCCAAGCGTCGCTTCCAGAAATTCGTCGGCACGCTCATAGCGCTGATCATGCTCCAGATGCTTGCTGCTGCCAAAATTGGCTGCTTCGGAATCATTCAGGGATGTAACCACATTCCAGGCTGCCCGACCTTTGGTCATGAGATCGAGGGTGGCAAAGGTACGCGCCACATGATAGGGCTCATAATAAGTCGTCGAATAAGTAGCGCCCAATCCCAATTTTGTGGTGACTGCAGCCATGGCAGAAAGCACCACCACCGGATCCATTTTCACCGCCCGGATGCCATGTTTGACGGTGTCGGTATGATCTCCCGAATAGATGTCGGGCATGGCCAGCCGGTCGTCAAAAAATGCCATATGAAATTTGCCTTCTTCAAGTACACGGGCAATGCGTTGATAATACTCAGGTGTCAAAAAATCCGTTGCAGTGGCGGCATGCCGCCAACTGCCGGGATAGGTGGAACAGTTCTGAGCCTGCATGAAGCCGATAAGGCTCATTTGACGTTTTTTTTGCTGCATAGCCAATATCTCCAGTCTGATATAAAGAATTTCTATAGAGAACACTTCCCTATATGGGAATGTCCACCTCCAGCAGTGGTCCGTGCTGCTGCGCGCCATACACATCGCTATCACCAAAGGCGCCGGCCGGAATCAGACGCGGAAGCGTCGCCTTGAAGGCGCGGGCCGCACGATAAGGCGTAAACAGAACGTCTTGCTCAGAGACCTGGTAAAGCTTTGCAAACAAAGCAGCATTGAGCACGCCGGTTTTTTCAACGCGATCGAATAGCTCTTCCGAATCAAACATGACATCAATAGTCAGATCAAACGGCCCGGCATTCTTGCTTTTGCATATACTGGCCAGTTCACGAATTTTTGTCATTGCTCGCTCCAATATGTACATACTCGACAGGAAATAGCTGGTTCGGATCGTCTACTTCAACGATATGGAAAACACTGAATTCGTATGCCAAGCCAAGTGAAATATCCGAAGGTGAGAACGGAATTGCCATATTTCCTTCCCGACACATACGGCCCGGAAAATCTGAATGCAGCATGGACAATCGCGCAATGCCTATCACCGCATTGGCCAGATCCTGCGTATCGGCCTGCACTTCAACTACAAATGCCATTTCGTGAGGCACCGCAAACGATGTCGTTTCACGCACGCCCATCACTCCGTTGCGACCATAGCTGCGAATTGCAATGCGATATTGCTCGGGTTGCACGCCAAAAGCGATAGTTTTTTCTTCAATGTTAGCGTTCACGATATCAAGATATTGTTCGACATCGCGAATCAGAATCGGATCGCGCGAAGCGCAAATCGTGATGGCGCGATATCCGGTGCAGCGTACCCCTTCGAGCTTGACGGTATAATGGGTGTGATTTTGCCACCGCATCCCGCTGACCCTGACGACCCGATCGGAGATCTGTTCAAACGCACACCCGGAGGTATCCAGCATACCGCCCGGCTCCAGATGATGAATCGGGCTTTTGTTTTCATGCAATGCAAAGTTGGCGACCGAAAGCGTGGTGCAGCGTTGGTTCGGGTTGGTCGGTTCCAGATCCACGTGCTCGGCGGTAATCCGCGCCAGCAGACAACCTTCGCGCTTGGGCACCGCAGGCTCTGAACCACATTCGAGCATTTTTCCTGCATACCAGGCTTGTGCTGGCGGCAAACCGGCACGAATCGCGACCGCGGCCCAGGGGGCCGGATCAGTACTGCGACCGGCCAGAATCACTTGTGCGCCTTCATCCAATGCACGAATATAAGGTTCCGGCCCCATCAGGCCGACAATGCGGGTAGCTTCCCGAATCGTCTCCTCGGACAGCGGCGTCTGCCTTGAAACCGTGTGCACTTTGCCGGCAGAAACTCGTTGAATCAAAAAGTCCGTATCCAGCTCTGAACGGATCAGCGCCAGCTTGAACTCGAGCTGCTCCTCGGAGGCGATTTCCCGGACAATGTCTGCCATCATTTGCAGATGCGGCTCGCCCCCTGCGCCTCCCGAGGTGCCTACCACAACCGGAATGCCGCGAGGCACACCGCCTTTGATCATAATACGCAGATCCCGCTTCATGGAAACGCGAGAGCAGAATGCCTTGCCTGATCCGAGATAATAAGGGCCAGGATCAGTGCTGCCGCCATCTGCGCCAATCATATGTGGCTCCTGCGCCAGCCCTGCCTCGAACGCGGATTCAGGAAAGCCATAACCCAGTATGGGCGTCGCCGAGAGCAGCCTTATCTCACTCATGATGGATTCCTTTCTCTTGTCATTCCTGCAACCTGCATATCCTTCTCCTTGAGTACTTCACTCTTCCAATGTTCCGTTGTGTTCATGTCTCTTACGCCTGCGATAACCGGCATCTATTCAGGCGTGATATTGAATTTGGCGGCCAGCGCCTTGATTCGCTGGAAGTACTGCGCCTGATCCGCGTTAAATTCGTCAATGTCATTGGCAACAGGCTCTGCAGCCTGAGAAACCAGTGCTGCCTTCATCTCTGGATCTGAAGTCACGGCTTTTACTTCCTGCCGCATGCGCTCAAGTGCAGCACGCGGAGTCTTGGCCGGGGCATACAAGCCGTAGGTGACGTAATAGTCAAAATCTCCCAGGCCCAATTCCTTCAACGTGGGGACCTCGGGCAGCGCGGACGTGCGCTCCAATCCGGTCACAGCCAGCGGATGCAGCCGTTTAGATTTCAGATAAGGAATGGCAGCTGCAATACTCGACGAAGCAATGGACACGGCGCCGCCGGCAGCGTCGACCAGCAGCGGACCGCTCCCTTTGTAAGGCACATGCACGATGTCCATTTTCTGGCTGTCCGCCAGCATTTTGACCAACATCATGGTGAATTTTTCGGAATTGGCTATGGAGTATTTACCAGGATTGGCGCGTGAGAGCGCAACAAAATCCTTCATATCTTTGGCTTCAATCCCGTTATTGGCAGAAAAAAGCAACGGGGAGCGCGCAATCATCGTCACGCCCGTCAGATCGGCGAACGTGTCATAAGGCAAATCCTTGTGTACGAGCGGATTAAGAAGATGCGTTCCGACCGCT
>JBOIGK010000554.1:0-3495 GCA_050742695.1 Advenella sp.
TCAGATCGGCCTCGGTCTGCGGATGCGAGACATGCACGCTTTTGAGCGTGCCTTTGGCATGCTGGTCAATAATCAGCAAATCGGTCAGACTGAAATTACTCAGTCCCACGGGCAGGCCCGAGCCATCGGGCATCAGCAGTGCAAAATCGCCTACATCCAGCCGATCCACCTGTATGCCAACCGGAATACCCGGCATTTCAAATGGCTTGGCATCTTCAGGCGCCGGTTCGGTTGTCTCCAGCGGCAGCAGCTTGACGTCCAGATCGGCCACGCTCATCTGCTCTACCCGCAAGGTGCGTTTAAACAGTTTGAGCCAGTCCACTTTCAGTACAGCCTGCCGGCCAGTGATCTTGATTTCGGGCGTATCGATCAGCAGCCGCTCCAGCTCGATCCCGCTCCATACCGTGCCGCGCACATTGGTCAGTTCACCGCCCACCTGGCTGATCACGGTATTGAGCAGCCAGCGGCTGCCCGGGTTGGTGCCCATGAACCAGAACACAAAAGCGCACAGCCCGATCAAGAGCGTCAGAACGATGGGCTTCCAGCGAAGATACCAGCGCAAATATTTCATTTTCATCAGAATGCCACTCCCAATGAAAAGTGCAGCCGCAAGCTGCGATCACGCTGGCCATAGGCCAGGTCCAGGAACAGCGGACCGGCCGGGGTCTTGATTCTTGCCCCCACGCCGTAGCCCACATGCAGCTTCATTTTATTGAATGACTCTGCCGCATCACCAGCATCAATAAACACGCCCATGCCGAAACGGTCGTCAAAGTAACGCATATATTCCACGCTCACCACCGCCAGGGAGCGATCACCCACGACCGCATCGCCGGCGCTTTTGCCAATATCATTGTATTTGTAGCCCCGGATGGAGCGCGCGCCGCCAGTCCGATAGCCAAAGTCATCCGGAATCCGCATGCCGCTCGAGCCGAATACCTGTCCCACTTCGCCGCGCATGGTAAAGACATCGCGCCGGCCTATCGGCCACCATTGCTGCGCACGCAGCCCGACCCGGCTAAAAGGCTCGCCTTTATCCAGCGTCACGCCGGCGCCCAGCCCCAGCGCAATCAGGTTGCCTTCACGCGGGTCATATTTGCTGTCGACATCGCGACGCAGGAAATCCCAGGTTGCCACCGTGGTGGGCAGGCGATATCGCTCCTCGCCTTCGCGCTTGACCGAGTCGTAAGCGGCCAGCACACCCCAGTTCGATTCATAATCGACGCGACTGGCCGCATCCAGCTTGAACTCCAGCTTGCGTTTCCAACCCACCGCGTAACGCATCACATCTTCATTCCGGATATCTGAATGACGGAACATGACCCCAACACTATCTTTGCTGCCGTCCAGGTTGGGCGGCAAATGAAAATCCATATAGGCGCGCTGCAGCTTCGCGTTCACTGCGGCGCCGGTTTCCATAATCAGCGGCTGGCCAAACACCACATTCTGCTTGTACATGATTTCGGCGCCCGGGCCCACCGAATCGTCAATCCCCAGAGAGCCGGCCAGCGAACGCGCCGGCGCTTCCGACACCCGCACGGCAACCGGCAACTCAACCGAGTCCTGCGCATAAACTTCATCGCCCGGTGGTTTTTTCAGGGTAACGAACGCGCCGCGAAAGAAATTGGTAGACTGAATCTGCTGCTGCCAGGTATCCAGCTGTTCCTGAGAAAAGCGCTGTCCCGGCGTGTACTTGATATAGCGACGGATCAGGCTGTCGGGCACGCGCCGCAAGCCGACCACTTCGGTATGACCCAGCGTGACTGCCGGACCGCTGTCGACCGTGGTTTCGGTGTCAACGCTGGCCAATTCCGGATTGACCACCGCCTGCGAATGCGTCATGCGGACCAGGTAAAAATCATTGGCAGCCACGCCCTCGAGCATGGTCGACTTGGCATTGCTCCACTGCTCGTTCAGAAAATCCTTGCCTACCGGCAGGCCCCAGTCTTTACGCAACTGTGATACGCGCTCGTTAAAGCGTGGCGTGGCAATACTGCCGGTAAAATTATTGGTAACCGATTTGACCTGGGAGACCTTGCCCGGATCAATGGAAATATCCCAGGTTTCGCCGCCCACGTCTTCACCGACTTCCAATGTGACGTCGGGGGCAAAATAACCGCGCGTCGCCAAGGCGGAGATCACCGCTTCGCGGCCCTTGCGCCGGATCCGATCCGCTTCGCCCGAATCCTGGTCGTCGGCCATGCGCACTACCGCTGAAATACCTTTGTTTACCGCATCCAGCGATTCAGGACCAAGCCCACTGGGATCGATAATCACTTCGGGCTTTTGTGCCGAAACCTGACCAAAACCGGCCAACAATAAAATCGTTGTAAGAAAACAAGCCTTGTTCAATCGCATTGGTCCATTCAGCGCTTTTATTTCTTCAGATTTTCAACAACTACAGAGGGGAAGCGACCAGCCATATCCCTGGGCAGAGCTGCCACCGCCATGGCCACACGTCGCGCCAGTTCGCGATAAAGCTCCGCCGCCTCGCTGTTGGGGTCGCTGGCAACCGTAGGCGTGCCCGCATCGGTCTGTTCACGAATACTTTTTGCCAGCGGCAAGGCGGCCAGCCAGGGAACGTCCAGCTCCTGGGCCATGTGCTTGCCGCCGTCCTCGCCAAAAATAGCTTCGGCATGCCCGCAGTGTGAGCAAATGTGCATCGCCATGTTTTCGACGATACCCAAAATCGGGATATTCATTTTCTCGAACATGCGCAAGCCCTTGCGGGCGTCAAGCAGCGCAATATCCTGCGGCGTGGTCACGATAATGGCGCCCACCACCGGTACCTTTTGCGCCAGTGTCAGGGCAATATCGCCCGTGCCCGGCGGCATATCGACAATCAGATAATCAAGATCGGGCCAGTTGGTCTGGCGCAGCAGTTGCTCCAGCGCCTGCGTGACCATGGGTCCGCGCCAAATAGCCGGTGAATCGGCCTCGATCAGAAAGCCGATGGAATTGACCGTGATACCGTGGGCGCGCAAAGGCTCCATGGTCTTGCCGTCATTGGATATCGGCTTGCCCGATACGCCCATGATCAGCGGCTGGCTGGGGCCGTAGATATCTGCATCCAGAATGCCGACTCGGGCGCCACTTTGCGCCAGTGCGATAGCCAGATTGGCGCTGGTGGTGCTCTTGCCGACACCGCCCTTGCCCGAGGCGACCGCAATAATGTTTTTTACCGAGGCAATAGGCTTGAGCCCGCTTTGCACGGCGTGTGCCCGTACCGTATCACTCAATTGCAGCGTCACTTGCGCCGCGCCGGCTTGCCTGGCAGCAGCTTGCAGCTGTTCTGTCAGCGCAGTCTTCGCAGCGGCGCTGGTCACATACCCGGGCTCTACGCTAACCGTTGCTCCCGTTTCGGAAATCGTGATATCGGACTCCTTGAGCGTCGGGGCCACCGGCATACCGGTAACCGGGTCTACCACAGACCGTAACGCATCCAAAAGGGCTTTTGACGACAGACTCATTTCAACTCGCTGCAATTGATACTAT
>JBOIGK010000555.1:0-4500 GCA_050742695.1 Advenella sp.
ATGCTATACCGATCAGAAACCGCGACACACCTTTATTCATGAGTTGCCCCTACGTCGTTCAGCAAGCTGCGTTCCATTGCGTCAAATTTGGAGTTCGCGATCCAAATATAAACGCCGGTCAGTGCAATAATCAGAATCATCAGACCAAAACCTACCGGAATACCCCAAGTCATGGCGCCACCACTGATGGACTGGGCGAACAACTGCTTGTCGAAGGCGATAATGCCAATAAAACCGACATAATAGGCTACCAAAATAATGGCCGAAAAGACCCAGCCATACGTGCTGCGCATTCGCGTCATTTCTTTGTATTTCGGGTTCGCAATCACCCGTTGAACGATATCCTCACTCATATCTTTCCTCCCAGAAAGTATCGTTAAATTTTGATCGTTGTTCTCAAACGCTTATCATTTATGCAACATAATATGACCGTTTTACCTGTAGCCCTATGTTTGTGCAATTAGTGATATACCCTAGCAATACTTGCCCGTAGTCCGTTTCAAACATCGTCCAAATATATGTTTGGTGCTGCCGTTATTGGCGCGATCGGCTCAGGACGGGCCCGTCAATAGGTCTGGACAGCCTTGCTGCGCGATCCCAGGCAAGCCCGATCCGGCTGCGCGACACGAACGCCATGGCCGACTTAAATGCAAGAGTGCAGACTTCTGACAACGTTTATGGCATCCCGGACCGGCTCACGTGTAACGGCTTGCGTCCTGATTAGCCGGGCGACTCAGACCCTGGCCTGTACCCTCCAATTCGCATCGCTGTCTGCCGTCCGGCAGGCAACCAGGCACAGGCCAACATGCTCACTACACTCATATGGCTTGACGTCTGCGCGACCAACACCGCCAGGATCGTCATGCATGGCGAACTTCAAAGGCATGGGGCCAACCTATAAAAATAATTTGCCTGCGCAGACTGCTTGTCCACCTCTCGCACCAGGCAATCGCGGGCCAGTCAGCGTGTCAGCGCGACCACTCGCGCGCAGCATTCAGCCATGGATATCAATCAGCGATGACCCTAATCATCATCATCGGCAGGTGCTTTCACAAAGCAGGCTTTGTTGGCATTGGCCTCGAGCGTCCTGTATTTTTTCGCCATGCGCTTGACGTCTTTCGGATCACGAAATACACCGCCGCGCTCGCCTCCCAGCCGGGCGTAACGAGCAGCGGTCGATATTTCATTGAACTCGTTGTAGCTTACGTTTTTGGCTATATCATCGACCACGCATGAGCATTTATAAAAATATTCATAATCACGATTATGTTTCTGCATGCACTCCAGCACGTACTCTACTCTGGTCGTGGTAGGAAAATCATTAGCCTGGGCACTGGCCGGTGCCGCGCCCAAAACGACGAGGGATAACAAGGCGGGGAACATTTTTTTAATGGAAAATTTCATGTTGTCCTACGAATCGAATAAAGCAGACTATGCATATCAAAGACGGCGCAAGCGAACCGCTGCCTGTTTATGTTCGCTCCTCCTATTGCGCCCTCTTCCATTCTGTAACAAGCAATTATTGTGCCACGCTCCAAGCTGAGCCGTGTCCGGTGCCACAGCCAGCGGTCATCGCCTGCAAGGCGCCGTTGCACACCATAACGTCCGAACATTGGTCCACGGCACTGAGCAGTGCGGGCAGGCGCAGCACCCGCAGCTTTCGGCACAACAATGTCACACACTGTGCCAGTTCCAGAGCACCACTGCAACCCCGATCCGCCCGCTGCTGCGCGGTGTTGCACTGCCCATCCGGCGCCAATACGATGTCCAGGCGCCGCAACCGGCAGCGGATCATCAGAACATATGCGTTGCGTGAGTGACCGCCCCGCCGGCACGGATCGCGGCCGCCACCAGCGCTGCTTCGGCAAGCTGCGCATCGGTTGCGCCGGCCTCGCGCGCCTGCTTGGTGTGTATTGCGATGCAATAAGGGCATTGCGTAGTGACGGCAACAGCAAGCGCGATAATCTGTTTTTGCAGTGCACTCAAAGCGCCATCGGCAAACACAGCCTGGTCAAATGCGCGAAACGCCTGCATGGCTTGCGGCGCAGCGGTATCAAGGTCCTTCATGTGGGCAAGATGCTTCATATCATACATGTCATTATCTCCCTGAGAATTTTATTTACCATTCTGATCCATCCGTGCAAAGCAGCAACTGTGGTCATAACACTGGATCGAAATTTCAATTGTGATATTGATTCTGGCTATCCCTTCGCACCCCGGGCAATCGCGCAGCTGCGGGTTAGCGATGCACAAGACATTCAACATACAACCGAGTGCTCATCATGCCAAACACCGGCTTTCATTTCAATGAATGTTTTTTCGGACGCCGCACATTACCCGTCCTGCGCGCCTGCGGCCGGCCCCGCGCAAAAAGGCGCCTGTCCTAAAACGACACATAATGTCCTGACCTTGTTCTGCTTGCGGTACATTTGCCCACGTATATATATGCACATGATGACCGATATACCCCGCTACGCCTGCGCGATTGTGCCCAACACGTCGATACACCGCCATTTGCACGTGTCCACCTCGGCCGTGTTCAGATTGGCATGAATTGTGCTTATAGCTCTCTATGACCATATGCATGTTGCTCATGCTATGTTCCCGTAAGACCTTTAATTCGTGTTCTGAAATATATAACGATAACCCCGGAGGAAGACATGTCTTTTAAGATAACCCTTAAACAGATGCTATGTGTCGCAGGTGCGCTGGCCATTACCGGCACGGCACAGGCGGATCCACAATTGCAGGAAGCAATGAAAAACCCGGATAACTGGGCGGTTCAGGCAGGCGACTTTGCCAACCAGCGCTACAGTAAACTGGATCAGATCAACAAGGACAACGTAAAAAACCTTCAGGTGGCCTGGACTTTCTCCACCGGCGTACTGCGGGGACACGAGGGTGGACCACTGGTTATTGGGGACGTCATGTACGTTCACAGCCCCTTTCCCAACAAGGTTTACGCCATCAGCCTGAAGGATCAGAGTATGCTCTGGAAGTATGAGCCTACCCAGGATCCCAACGTGATTACCATCATGTGTTGTGATACGGTCAATCGCGGCCTGGCGTTCGGCGATGGCAAAATCATTCTGCAACAGGCGGACACCACCATGGTGGCCCTGGATGCCAAAACCGGCAAGGAAGTATGGAAAGTCAAGAATGGCGACTTCAAAGTAGGTGAAAGCAATACCAACGCGCCGCATATTTTCAAGGACAAAGTGATCACCGGCATTTCCGGTGGTGAGTTCGGCGTCCGCGGACGTCTGATTGCCTACAACCTCAAAGACGGCAAAGAAGCCTGGAAAGCCTATTCGACAGGCCCAGACGACGAAATGCTGTTTGATCCCGAAAAAACCATGACCTGGACCGATGGCAAAATGGCTGCCGTGGGTAAAGACTCTTCAATCAAGTCCTGGAAAGGCGATCAGTGGAAAATTGGCGGCGGCACCACCTGGGGCTGGTTCAGCTATGATCCTGCCCTGAATCTGGTGTATTACGGAACCGGCAACCCCGGCACCTGGAACCCATCGCAACGCCCTGGCGACAACAAATGGTCTATGTCCATCATCGCACGTGACCTGGATTCCGGTAAAGCCAAATGGGTTTACCAGATGACTCCGCACGACGAATGGGATTATGACGGCGTCAACGAGAATATCCTTGCCGATATCAAGGTTGGTGGCAAGGATCGCAAAGCACTGGTTCACTTTGACCGCAACGGATTTGGCTATACGCTTGACCGTGAATCTGGCGAATTGCTGGTTGCCGAAAAATACGATCCGACCATTAACTGGGCCGACAAAATCGACATGAAGTCCGGCCGTCCTGTTGTCAACAGTAAGTACAGCCCTGCCAAAGGCGGTGAAGACGTCAACGTCAAGGGCATTTGTCCATCTGCACTGGGCACCAAGGATCAGCAACCTGCTGCATTCTCACCCAAAACCGGCGTATTCTACGTCCCCACCAACCACGTTTGCATGGACTATGAACCATTCGCAGTCGACTACGTAGCCGGACAACCGTATGTTGGTGCGACCGTGTCCATGTTCCCCACCCCCAATAGTCATGGCGGCATGGGTAACTTCATTGCCTGGGACGCGGACAAAGGCAAAATCCTGTGGAGCATTCCTGAAAGATTCTCCGTATGGAGCGGTGCCCTTGCCACAGCCGGCGATGTGGTTTTCTACGGTACGCTTGAAGGTTATATTAAAGCCGTTGACACCAGCGGCAAAGAACTGTGGAAGTTCAAAACACCGTCCGGCGTGATTGGCAACGTCACTACCTGGAAATACGAAGGCAAACAATACGTTGGCGTACTGTCCGGTATTGGCGGCTGGGCCGGCATTGGTCTGGCAGCAGGTCTTGATAAGTCCACCGACGGCCTGGGTGCGGTTGGCGGCTACAAGGATCTGGCCAAATACACCGAACTTGGCGGTGCACTGATGGTCTTCGCATTGCCTGACAATGTCGCTACCGCAGCGGCAGAAAAAACCACAAAAA
>JBOIGK010000556.1:0-5499 GCA_050742695.1 Advenella sp.
CTTCAGCGAGGTCGGTACGCGAGAACCAAGCAGCGCCAGCACGCCAAGCGCAAAGGCGATATCGGTTGCCGCCGGCACAGCCCAGCCGCGGATTTGTTGCGGATCGTGATAGTTGAAGGCAAGGTAAATCAGGGCCGGGGCAACCACGCCTGCAATAGCGGCCATGCAGGGGAGCAGCCGCTTCTGGTTGCTGGATAATTCTCCGGTCAGCAATTCCCGTTTGACTTCCAGACCCACATAGAGAAAAAATACGGCCATCAGCCCGTCATTGATCCAGTGCAGAACCGACAGGCCAGCGACATAGCTCGACAGGGTCGAGAAATAGGTATCGGCCATGGCGGAGTTGGCAAGCCAGATTCCCAGCACGGCCGTCACCATCAGGATGATGCCCGAGGCTGGCTCGCTATTGAAAAAATGGACGACTTTTTGCGGAAGGTAGCGTTTCATGGGTAGGGGAATTGGATACTGCAGTAAACATAAAAGGCTAACATAAATTCAGTTTTTTGTAAGCTAACTGAATCAAGATTAGGCCGGTTTTGTTGGGCTTGTACGTGGACAATGAACGGCACATGGGCTTGCCGTATATGGCCTCGTCGGCTTATGAACTTGCCGGTATGGCGCAGGCCATCGGGTAGAAAGGGATATCAACAGGCATATCAGGCCGGCATGGGCAGGACACCATTGACCAGAAAAAAGCCGATGCCGTAGGTCATGACTTTGCCAGAGCGCAGTTGTGTGAACGATACCTGGTCCGCGCTGACTTCACCAAACCACTGGTTGGTCTCTTGTGGTTTTTTTTGTCTGAATGCCATGGGGGAAAAGAGGGCAACACACAGGCCTTGTTCAGGATCGCGGGCCGAGCAGTATTCGAAGGCTTCCACGTTGGCGGCGCGCATGGCGCTGCCTATCTGCTGAGCCGCCTGGTAATTGACTGGATCAGTCAGTTCGGCCTGATACTGATCAAACGGCGGTTCCTGCAGCTGTATCCCTTTTTCTGTGCCGTAGCGCACCGAAAAAAGCGTATGTTCGCTGCGGATCCTGTCCTTGACCGGCGTGCCATCCATTGAGTGCCAGAACACAAAACGATAGAAAGCGCTTTCGGCCAATACTGCGCCGATATTCTTACCCCCATAAAACAGGCTGCGTTCGTGCACGCGGCCGAAGCGCGAACCCCATTTGAGCGGCGGGTAGCGGAACGGCGTTTTGAGCAGATAATGCAGGGTCTCGCAGTCTGGTTGCGAAACGGGCTTGGCCTGGTCCAGCATCTGTTCCAGCAGGGCCTGTTCTTCCAGCGTGTCTACATAGCCCAGCGTGGCAATCTGCTCCTGGCTTTCCACAAGCCGGTACAGCTTGCCGTCAATAGACCGGATCTGCTCGAGACCATTGCAGGCTTGCCAGATCATTACACTTTACCGCGGATGGCATCAACAAACTGCAGCACCGTGGTCATCCCCTGAATGGTTTCAATTTGGGCTGCAGGAATGCCGCCGGTGATTTTGTTTGGGGTGCGCATGAAGTGGCGGATCCATTCCTGGTCGCCTCCCGTGAGAGCGAAGAGGGCGCGGGCAAGACGCAACAACAGCAAAGCAAGTTCACCCTGTTTGCTGTCAGGGTCCAGCGATGCGGTGGTTTTGAGACGGCTGATTGCGGTTCGGTGCATACCCAGCACCGCGGCCAGCTCAGCCTGCTTCAGGCCGAGTTGTTCGGCAGCGCGCAGCACTGCCTTGGCCAGAACGGCTTCAGGCGCAGGTTTGGGTTGTTGCAATGCAGTCATGGCTATGCCTCCGATGGGATGAGACGTTAGTGCAAGTATAGCTTATTTGTGCGTATTGCACAAATTATTATAAAAAGTGCTATTTGAACATAGTAAAAAGCTTGTTGAAGATGCGATGCCTGCTGTCGACTCCTGCTACATCTTGCCAACTGCCTTCTCACGCGCTATCCCCTGCCGGCTATCGGCGGCCTGAAGCGTCTGCGCCACCGCCAAAACCACCACTGAAGATGTTGTCGCCACTAATCATTAACCACTAATCATTAACCACTAATCATTAACCATTAATCGTCAGCCATCAGTTCCCCGGCTGCCGATTATCGCTGTCCGGTGAAGGGCGCAAAAGCGATGACTGCCGCAGCATCGCAACAGACCGCCAATGTGGCCAGCACGTCACGCCAAACCCCTCAATTTAATGAAATTAACACTCTGCAACGCGTTTGTAGGGGCTCAATTGCATCGGCCTGCAAAAAAAACGGCTATGATTAGGGCATTATTTTTTCCGATTCACTACCTTACGGGTTGCTACCAACATGAAACGATTTTTCGGAACGCTTTGCGCATTGATGATGGCCGTGTTTTTGTCCGGTTGCGGCTATAACCAGATCCAGACGCTGGACGAGCAGGTCAAGGCGGCTTGGTCTGAGACACTTAACCAGTATCAACGTCGTGCAGATCTGGTTCCCAAGATTGTCGCCAGTGTAAATGCCTATATGGTCAACGAACGCGAAGTGCTCACGCAGGTCACCGAGGCGCGCTCCAAAGTGGGCAGTGTACAGATTTCTGCCGATACAATTCCCTCGCAGGAACAGTTGCAACAGTTTCAGGCCGCCCAGAACCAGTTGGGTTCTGCGCTGTCCCGCCTGATCGCCGTATCGGAAAACTATCCGCAACTGAAGGCCGACGCCCTGTTTCGTGACTTGAATGCGCAGCTGGAAGGGACCGAAAACCGGATCGCTACCGCCCGTGGCCGCTACATCAAGGACGTCCAGGCATATAACACGCTGATTCGCCAGTTCCCGACACTGATCACCGCCAAGATAATGGGCTATCAGGTCAAGCCTAATTTCGGAACCGATAACCAGGACGAAATCATGCGCAATCCCGAGGTCAAGTTTGACACGGGCGCTCGCGCCCCTGCGGGTAATGCTGCACCGGCGCAGCCTGCGCCAGCTCAGCCTGCACCCGCTCAGTAATGCGACTGTCTGTCGCTTCTCAATCCAGCGGATCGATTGTCATGTGTCGTTTGCAATCGCTGTTTCGCCTCCTGATTCTGCTGGTTATGGTGGCCGGTTTCGCGCCGGCCATGGCGCAGCAGGAAGTACCGGTGCCGCAACTGACTGCGAGAGTAACCGATACCTCTGGTACGCTTGACCAGGGGCAGAAGGAGGCGCTTGAAGCCAAGCTCAAGGCACTGGAAGAAAACAAAGGCGCGCAGGTGTTTGTGTTGATGGTCCCCACCGTGCAGCCCGATACCGTCGAGAGTTATTCGCGCCGCGTATTTGATCAATGGAAAGTGGGTCGCGCCAATGTGGATGACGGTATCTTGTTTCTGATCGCCAAGAATGACAGGCGCATGCGACTGGAGGTTGGCTACGGGCTGGAAGGCGCGGTGCCGGATGCACTGGCTTCGCGCATTATCAATGATTATGTCGCGCCGCATTTCAAGACCAATGATTATGCCGGGGGCGTCAATGCCGGTGTCACGGCTCTGGTATCGTTGATTGAGAACGAGGCGCTGCCTGCGCCGGAAAAAAAGCCGGTGGGCGATGACGACGCGTTTGATGAAGGCCTGTTTGGTGCATTGGGCCCCATGCTGATGTTCGGTTTTTTTCTAATCGCATTTTTTCCGCCCGTGATCAGCGCAGTAGCGGCTGGCGTCATGTTGTTTGCGATTACCGGCAATATCATATGGGCAGGGCTGGCCGCCGTTGCGGCATTGGTCATCAGCGGCATTGCCCGAAAAATCGTCCCCCGTGGTGCAGTGCGCGGAGCACGGCGTAACGGCACCATTCTTGGCGGTGGTCTGGGCGGCCTGGGGGGTGGCTTTGGCTCCGGACGCGGCGGTGGTGGCTTCGGAGGCGGCGGCTTCGGCGGTGGGTTTGGTGGCGGCGGTGGCGGCAGCAGCGGTGGCGGAGGAGCTTCAGGTGGCTGGTAATAAATGGGAATGGCTGGGGCTCGATGGCCTCGATGGCTGGTGGCTGTCGCAGCGCGTGTTTACGCACGCCATGATGGAGCGGCTGACTGGCGAAATACGCAAGAGTGAAGCGCGCCATGCCGGAGAACTGGTGCTGGCAATTGAGCATGACACACCGGGGCACAGCCGGGAGACCGCCATCCGGGCGCTGGAAGTGTTTGGCCGCCTGAAGGTATGGGACACGCCTATGCGTACCGGACTGTTGCTATATATCTCATTGAATAAACATAAATTCGAGATTGTCGCCGATCGCGGTATCGATGTAGATCCGAAGCAATGGGACGAGATTTGCACGATATTGCAAACGCGTTTTGCCGCCAGGCAATACGAACAGGGGCTGCTGCAGGCGATCGGCGCCATTGAAGCGATATTGCAGACCTCATGTGGGCAGCCGTCAGGCGACGATGGACGCAATCATCTGCCGGATGCGCCTGTCTTGTTGTAAGCGGACAAAGGCAGCGCGCAGAACGGTCTGGCGGTGTGGGGTTAAACAGGCCAAAAAGCAAACAGACCAAACCGGCTCAAAGCCCTAAAAACTAAAGGCCAAAAAATAAAGGACATCTTTCTGGTGTCCTTTATTTTTTGCCGTGCTTGTTTACCGCGATCGCCCGATGGCTGAATCGCTATTGACTGCCGATTCGGGCCAGTGTTCTGCCCAATTGCCCTACCGCGACGTCGCGCCGCGAACCTGGCGAAAAATGATCTCCCAGCCTTGACCATTCCGGATGGCTGCGCGCCTCTTGCAACTGTTCGGGCAGGGCCTGTTCCTTGAGTTCGTCCTGGGCGGCTTGCATCGATATCTGCACTGGCGCCATATCGGCATGGCCGCGTAGCTCCAGCGCACGTATCAACTGATGTGCGCGAATGGCCAGCAGACGCAGAATGCTGTCCTCGACGGTAATTTCGTGAAAGCCCTGCAGGCGCCCGTACAGCCGTTTACCCAGCTTGTCGGTGCCCTGCCAGACGCTGCCCAGAACGCCGCCGATCAGCGCGGCGGTTCCCAGGCTCAGGCCTGCGGTAAATACATCTACTGCGGCGCCGGCCATGGCGCCGGCGGCAAAGCCTTTACCGACGTGAATGCCTGTGTCCAGCAGTGCCTGCGGATTGAACAGATCCATATTCCATCGCCCGCCTTCAAGCGGCAGTGGCTGGCCGGGATAATCTTCAGGGCGGAAACGGTAGTGCGTCAGCAATGCCTTGATACCCGCCTGCTCGCGTTGTCGCACTTTGTCCTGCATGAGCTGGGTGCTGTTTTTGACGCTATCGTCGTCGGTCTGGCTGCTCAGGCGCAGCGCGGCAACGTCAATCAGCATATCGGCAACCAGCGCAAAAGCTGCATTGCGGCGCCGTTCGCGCTGTACGCCGACATCTTCGGACAGCGCCTGTAGTGTCGCCGCGTGCGTGTCGAGCACCAGCGCCAGCTTCTGATAAAGTTGCGCTTCGCCATCGAGCGCGGGCGCGACGGTGTCAAATTCAATAACCACGTGCAAGCCCAGGCGTGCCAATGTCTCCTTCCAGTCCTGCTTGCGTG
>JBOIGK010000557.1:0-2668 GCA_050742695.1 Advenella sp.
GGATCAAAACGGCTGAAATCGGGATCATGGGACTGGCCGCTTTTGCACTTATTTACCAGCAAGTGTACATCCTGCTACTCTGCGTGCTGCTGATGGGCATCCATTCCACCGTTTTCGGGCCGGTCAAGTTTGCCTATCTGCCTCAGGTCTTTCACGGCACCACGCTGGTTAGCAGTAATGGCTGGGTCGAAATGGGCACTTTTGTCGCGATTCTGCTGGGCAATATGGCGGGTGGATTCATGGCCGGCATAGAGGGCTTGGGCTACCATTATGTGGCGGCCAGTTGCGTATTGATCGCGATCGCAGGCCGGCTCTGCTCAGGGCTGATTCCTCCTACTCCCGTATCTTCTGCCGATCTGAAATTAGACTGGAATCCGATCGGCGGCACGATAGAAAACCTCAAGTACGCCTTTCATGATCGACATGTGTTCAAAAGCATTCTGCTGATCAGCTGGATGTGGTTTTTTGGCGCGGTGTATCTGAATATATTTCCGGTTTTTGCCAAGGAAATCCTGCGTGGCGACGAACAAGTGGCCACCCTGCTTCTGGGCGTATTTTCAATTGGAGTGGGGTTCGGCTCTGTGCTTTGCGGCTGGATCGGCAAGAAAGGGCTGAACGTACTCAAGCTTGTCCCCGTGGGCGCCGTCGGCATGACCGTCTTTTCCGTTGCGCTGTATTTTCTGGCCCATGATTTGAATGCCACGCATCTGCTGCAGCTGCACGAATTTGTCAGACTGCCCGCAAACTGGCTGTTGATTACCGGGCTATTCCTGCTGAGCATGTCGGCCGGGCTGTACAGCGTACCGCTTTATGTGCTGATCCAGCAAAAGACACCGAAAACCCATTCCTCACGTGTGATTGCCGCCAACAATATCATGAATGCCATTTTCCTGGTGGCCAGTTCGGTTATTACCGGCCTGCTTATTGCCTTCAGTAGCGTACCGCTGATTGTTCTTTTTCTTGGCATCGCCAACGCCATTTTTGTATTTGTCGTCATGCGCTCCGACCATTCGTACATTACTGAAATGCGCGAGCCCATGGAGTAACGGCAAGCTCACTGAACAAGGATTGAATATGTCTGTCCGGTCCCGCTGCGGGCTTGCCGCTATTTTACTGATTGCTGTCGGTCTGCTGGCAGCATGTAACAGCTCTTCGGTTCCCGCGCCGAAGGCGGCAGTACCAACCAAACAGGTGGCACGCGGCGACATACTCTGGCATTTTGTGCATGACCAATGCGTCCCCAATCAACTAGCTGGCAAGAATCCGCCACTGCCGTGTATCAAGGTTGACATGGACAATGGCTATGTCATCTTCAAGGATAAAAACGGACCCCTGCAGTATTTGCATATGCCCACCCGGCACGTGACCGGTCTGGAAGATCCTGCGCTACTGAGCGCAAGCCGTACTCCGTACTTCGCACAAGCATGGCACGCCCGCCGTTATATGGATCGATTACTGGGAAGAGCCATCGCAGTGCAGGACTATTCCTTTACCGTCAATTCAAAATCGGGCCGCAGCCAGAATCATCTGCATATCCACATCTCGTGTATCCGCCCCGCCCTGCGCGAACGCCTGACCGGCTTCAAATCGCAGTTCGATTCCCATTGGAAGCCGGTGCCGGGAGGCATCAATGGCCATGCGTACCAGGCGCGAACCGTGTCGCTGGATGAGCTCGAGCAGCATGGCGCCATCGCATTGACCATCGCCTCTCTTGCGCACGCGCGACAGGACATGGCCAATGTGAGTTTGGCCCTGTACCCCCTGTCTGAACAGCAGTTTGTGCTGTTTGCCACCCACCGCCCTGGGGCGTCGGCTGAAGGCGACTTTCAAGACCATCGCTGCCCCCAATTACTAGCAGGCCGTTAGGCGATCCGACGCAATTGCTCACCCCTCTCGTTCCTCTTGTAGTTGGTATCATTTGTGTCGTTTGCCAGCATCGGGGCGCTTGACATTAAGAGCGCCTGCCCAGCCCTGAGCGGCCCACAACGACAGTGATCGACTTGCGGCAACTGCCGAGATCCCATGAGACAACCGGCGCACAATTGGATGCAAACCCACCACACGACCTTCGGCACGATGCCGTCAGCCTCCTATTTTCCTGCGAAACAGGCAAATTGTGACAATTCCAACATCCTGATTGGCGCCGTAGGACGACCGTATGATTTCGTAAATATGTTTATCGGTTACTGAATTTTCTGACCGCCACAAATAAGTTATAGTATATTGATTCGTCATAGTCAGGCACGGTGGTTTGTACCCCGTTCACAAGCGTAAGGATATACATGAAATCGTTCATAAAGTTGCTCATTTTGCTCCTGATTGCAGCAGCCATTGCATTTGGTGCGTGGAAAATGATTGAGACAACACTTTTCAATGACGACGATGTCGAACTTCCCCAGCAGTCGGAACTGCGCCAGCCTCCTCCTGCGCCGGTCCCGCCGCCGAAGCAGGAAGATCCCTATCAGAATGCGCAAGGTGAAGACGCCAGCAATGACGGTACGCCTGTCACGCTTACCTGCATCGATGCCAGCAAGATCATTGCGCAGCTTTATGATATGCGCGTAAACGGCAAAACGCAGGACGAAGCCAATGAAGCCGTCAGCAACAACACGACAATTCCAGACGAACGTGTCTCTTCATTTATTGAGTTTGTTGAGCTGCTATGGTC